>JACQCN010000420.1 GCA_016201575.1 Candidatus Rokuibacteriota bacterium
CCCTCCATCTGCGCGCGCTCCACCGCCGCCGTGATCGTCCCGTACGTGCTCCCCCACCCGACCACGATCAGGTCGCCCGTGGCGGGGCCGTTGATCGAGAGCGGCGGGACCTCCTGGGCCACCCGCCGCACCTTCTCGGCCCGCGTGCGGACCATGTGGTCGTGGTTCTCGGGATCGTAGGAGATGTTCCCGGTCACGTCCTGCTTCTCGATGCCGCCGATGCGGTGCTCGAGCCCCGGCGTGCCGGGCCGCACCCACGGGCGGCCGAGCGTGGCGGGGTCGCGCAGGTACGGGAAGAACCCCTCCGTCTCGGTCCGGAACTGGACGTCGATCGGCGGGAGCGTGCTCGGATCCGGGATCAGCCACGGCTCGGAGCCGTTGGCGAGGAACCCGTCGCTCAGCACCATCACCGGCACCATGTACTTCACGGCGATGCGGACCGCCTCGTAGGCGATGAAGAAGCAGTCGCCCGGCGTGGCCGGCGCGAGGACGACGACCGGCGCCTCGCTGTTGCGGCCGTAGAGGGCCTGCATCAGGTCGGCCTGCTCGGTCTTCGTCGGCAGGCCGGTCGAGGGGCCGCCGCGCTGGATGTCGAAGATCACCAGCGGCAGCTCGGCCACTACCGCGAGGCCGATCGCCTCGCCCTTGAGCGCGATCCCGGGGCCGCTGGAGCCGGTGACGCCGATGGCGCCGCCGAAGGAGGCGCCGATGGCCGCCGTCACCGCCGCGATCTCGTCCTCGGCCTGGATCGTGCGGATCCCGAACCGCTTGTGCATCGCCAGCTCCTCGAGGATGCCGCTGGCGGGCGTGATCGGGTAGGCGCCGTAGACGATCGGGAGCTTCGAGCGCTCGGCCGCGGCGAGGAGCCCCCAGGCCAGGGCCCGGTTGCCCGTCATCGCGCGGTAGAGGCCGGGCGGCATCTCCGCAGGCTCGACCTGGTAGCACTCCGTGAAGATCTCCGCGGTCTCGCCGAAGGCGTGGCCGGCCTTGAGCACCCGCGTGTTGGCCTCGGCGATCGCCGGGCTCTGCGCGAACTTCTTCTGGATCCACTCGAGCGTCGGGTCGAGCGGCCGGGTGTAGATCCAGGAGACCAGGCCCAGGGCGAAGAAGTTCTTGGTCCGCCCCTTCTCCTTCACGTTGAGATCGAGGTCCTGGATCGCCTGCATCGTCAGCCCGGTCATGTCGACGTTGTGCAGCCGGTACCGCTCCGCGAGCTGCGGGTCGTCCAGCGGGTTCGACGGGTAGCCCGCCTTGTCGAGGTTCCGCTTGTCGAAGGCCTGGGTGTTGACGATGAGCAGCCCGCCGGTCTTGAGGTCCCCGAGGTGCACCTTGAGCGCCGCCGGGTTCATGGCCACCAGGCAGTCGAGGCGGTCGCCCGGCGTGTACACGCGCTGGCTGCCGAACTGGAGCTGGAAGCTCGACACGCCGAAGAGGGTCCCCGCGGGGGCCCGGATCTCGGCGGGGAAGTTCGGCAGCGTGGCGATGTCGCTCCCGGCCACCGCCGACTCGATCGTGAACTGCTCGCCCGTCAACTGCATGCCGTCGCCCGAGTCACCCGCGAACCGAACGACCGCGCGGTCGAGGTCCTTGCGGGGCTTCGGCGTTGCGACTGCGCGAGCTGGCGTTTCACTCATGGACCGTGGTCTCCTCGTTGAGCGTCTAGCCGGCGTCGACCTCGTGCGGACGCTTGATCTCGTCGCCCGGACGCATGTTCAGGACCGCTTCCGGGAAGAGATCCGTCAGCCATCGGATGATGTCGGTGGCCGTCACGACGCCGATCGGCCGCCGGTTCTCGTCCACGAGCGGGATCGTGCGGTACCCGGCCACGCTCACCCGGTTCAGCGCGTAGGCGATCCGGTCGCGCGGCGACAGCGCCTCGGGATTCGGCGTCATCACCGCCCGGAGGGTCGTCCGGCCGGGATCGAGGTCCCGCCCGACGACGCGCGTCAACACGTCCCGTTCGGTGAAAATCCCGGTCAGGCGGCCGTCGCCGTCGACGACCAGAACACCCGCCTGCCGCTTCTTCAGCATCGCCGCCACCGCGTCCTGCACGGTGGTCGTCTCGGGGGCGCAGATCGGCTCGGCCGGCAAGAGCGTCGTGATCTTATCGGCCAGCAGCGCGCCCTTGATCTCCTGGATCTCGTCTTCCTCGGGCGCGGCCCTGTGCTCGCGGTCCAGCTCGCTCATGTCCTACCCCCCAGCCACCCTTGTCTTCCGGCCACACACTGCCCGCGGCGGCAGGTCTCGGAGAGGATCCTCCTCGGGCGGAAGTGGCGGCCCGAGGCCGTTCGCCGCCCGGGCAGAATCCCACGCCCTGGGCGAGGCAGCGCAGAACTTATCCTAGCGGAATCGCTGGAGTGGAGCAAGGTAAACGCCAGCTCCTGGCAGGCCGCCCCAAAAGGCCCATCTGCGTCGCTGGCTCAGTCGCTCCTCCTTGCGTGGCCGGGCGAGGCGCAGCCGAGGCCAGCCGAGCAATCCGATCAACTCGGGACTCGCCTCGCGCCTTCGGCGCTCAGCTCGAACTGCGGCCGCCCAGCCTCTGGACCTTTTCGAGCGGCCTGCCGGGTTTCTCAGCCATCCTCCGAGTACTACAGTGTCACAAACAGCGCGGACCCTCATGGATGGCGGCCCCGCGCGGCCGGCGTTTGCGGGCCGAAAACCCCGCCAACTCCAGCCGTGGCGCCGGATTCCGTGATTTTTCCCACACAGCAGTACTAGCGCGCATTATTCACGAAGGGCACCACGGGGAGCCGGGCGGGTGGCGCGGCCGGCAGGCCCGCCCGCCCGCAGCGAGTGGGGTATCGAGGGAGGACGGACGGGCCTGCCTGCCGCGCCAGGACCCGCCCGGCGCTCGGCGTTGACGTTCATGAACAATCCGCGCTAGATGGCGTCCGCGGGCTCTTTGCCGGCGATCTGCGCGAGCCCCTTGTTGAAGCGGCCCGCGTGGGACTTCTCGGCCTTGGCGAGCGTTTCGAACCACTCGGCCAGCTCGGACAGGCCCTCCTCCCGCGCGGTCTTGCCCATGCCCGGGTACATCTGGGTGTACTCGTAGGTCTCGCCCTCGACGGCGGAGCGGAGGTTGGCCTCCGTCTTGCCGAACGGCACCCCGGTGGCGGGATCGCCGACCTCCTTCAGGAAGTCGAGGTGGCCGAAGGCGTGCCCCGTCTCGGCGTCGGCCGTGTCCTTGAACAGGCCCGCGATGTCCGGGAAGCCCTCGATGTCGGCAACCCGGGCGAAGTAGAGGTAGCGGCGGTTGGCCTGCGACTCGCCCGCGAAGGCTTCTTTCAGATTGTCCAGGCTCTTGGAACCCTTGAGACTCTTCC
>JACQCN010000421.1 GCA_016201575.1 Candidatus Rokuibacteriota bacterium
CGGCGAAGCGGTTCTCCGCGGACGCCTGTTCCGCCCTTGTGGCTTATGCCTGGCCGGGCAACGTGCGAGAGTTGAGCAACGCAGTCGAGCGGGCAGTGCTTCTGGTCGACGCGGCGCTCATCACCGCGCCGGCGCTGAATCTTCCCCCTCGCGGCCGCGGCCGGTCGACCGGAGGAGAGGTGGCACGGGCGGGTCCGTCCCTCGACGACCAGATTCGGAGCATCCAGGAGCAGCACGTGCTCGCCGCGCTTCGGGAATGTCGCTGGAACGTGACCCGGGCGGCCATGCGACTCGGGGTTTCTCGCGACCGGCTGCGCTACTGGATCGAGAAGCGGGCGCTGGCTGGACGCACGGGCTCCGGCCGGAGACACGCGCAGCCCGCTCCGGCCCGTCCCGCCGACGTGGGGGGTCGAGTCCTCGCGAGCCGGTCGGCGGATCCCCTCCGGTGGGAGCGCCGGCACCTGGCTTACCTCCGAGTTGAGCTGCTCCGCTCGCCGGAGCCCGGCACGCGCGTCGACTCGAGCCGGCTGCTCACCGACGTCTCTGACAAGATCGGGAGCCTCGGCGGGACGGTTCAGGAGGTGAGATCGAACGCCGTGGTGGCGGTGTTCGGGCTGCAGTCGGCCGACAGCCTGTCCATCGCGGCGGCGCTCGCGGCGCTCGCCATCGCGAAGAGCGCCGAGCGGTGGCCGCCAACCGACCGGGCCCCGGCCGTGCGCCTCGCGCTCCACGTCGGGGAAGCGCTGGTCGCCCGCGTGAGAGGGCAGACCCTGATCGACCCCGAGGACCGTCAGCGGGCGTGGCACGCCCTCGAGCAGCTGGCGGGCGCGACTGCCGCCGGCACCGTCGTCCTGAGCGAGGCGGCGGTCCCATTTCTCGACCGCCAGTTCGAGATCGGCCGTGGGAGTCCGGTCTCCGGAGAGGCCGCGGTCCTGCATCTGCTCACGCGGCGCGAGCGGACCGGATTCGGCCTCGGCGGCCGACCCCTGGCCCCCTTCGTCGGACGCGAGCGAGAGCTGGAGAGCATGCACGGCCGGCTGGCTCAAGCCGCTCGGGGCGAGGGACAGATCGTGGGAGTCGTCGGCGAGCCCGGAGTCGGCAAGTCCAGATTCCTTTACGAAGTCACCCGCGCCGATCCCGCCCGGGTCTGGAGAGTGCTCAGCACCGGAGGCGTCGCCCCCGAGGCTTCCATCCCGTGGCTTCCGGTGACGCGCCTGGTGCGCCGCTACCTCCAGTTGGACGAGACCGACTCCGCCGAGCGCGTCGCCGACGTCGTGAACCTGGCGTTGCGCGGGCGCGCCCCGCTCGAGCGACACCGGGCGGCGCTCCTCGCGGTGCTCGACGGGCACGTCGAGGACGACGCGGGGTGGCAAGGGCTCGACCCGGGGGCACGGCGGCTCCGCATGATCGAGGCCGTCAAGGACCTCGTGCTCTTCGAGAGCGCCGCCCAGCCCGTTCTCCTGGTCGTCGAGGATCTTCACTGGACGGATTCCGAGACCCAGGCCGTGCTCGATCGCCTCGCGGAGAGCCTGGCCTCGTCGCGGGTGGCGCTTCTCGTGAGCTACCGGCCCGAATACCAGCATAACTGGGCCCGGCGGACGTACTACAGTCAGCTTCGAATCGATCCGCTCGGCGACGAGCAGGCGGCTGATCTGCTGCGAGCGCTCCTCGGCGACAGCACCAGCGTCCGTCCGCTCAAGTCGATGCTGGTCGAGCGGACCGGGGGGAATCCCTTCTTTCTCGAGGAGAGCGTGCGGACGCTGGTGGAAACGCGCATGCTGGCCGGCGATCGAGGCGGATACTCCCTCGTCACGGCGGCGCAGGCCACCCAGCTCCCGGCCACGATCGAGGCGATGCTCACCGCGCGGATCGACCGCCTGCCGGAGGACGACAAGGAGCTGCTCCGGTCGGCCGCCGTCGTCGGCAAGAACGTGCCGTTGGCTGTGCTCCGCGCCGTTGTCGACGTCCCGGACGACCACCTTGATCGCCGTCTGGCCGCGCTCCAAACCGCGGAGTTCCTCCACCAGGTGCCGCTGGCGCCCCATCCCGAGTTCACCTTCAAGCACGCGCTGACGCATGAAGCCGCGTATGGCGGTCTGGCACCGGAGCGGCGCCAGGAGCTGCATGCCCGCAGCGTCGAGGCGATCGAGGACCTCATCGGCGATCGTCTCGCGGAGAACGCGGAGCGGCTCGCCCACCACGCGTACCTGGGGCGAGTCTGGCGCAAGGCCGCACGTTACCTCCGCGCCGCCGGGCGTCGAGCGCTGGCCCGCTCGGCGAATCGGGCTGCGGTGAGCCGGTTCGAGGAAGCTCTGGTCGCGCTCGGACACCTCGGGGAAGAGCGAGAGACGCTCGAGCAGATGCTCGGCGTGCACCTCGACCTCTGCGGCGCCCGGCAGCTGGTCGGCGACTACGAGCGGCCGGCGGACCATCTTCGCGCGGCCAAGACGATCGCCGAGACCCTCGGCGACCGGCGAAAGCTCGCCCGGATCTACGGCGCGTGGGTGCAGTACGCCGATCTCACGAGCGACCACCGGCAAGCTCTCTCCCTGGGCCGGGAGGCCCTGGTCATCGCCGACGGGCTCGACGACCCTGCCGCGCGCGCGGCCGGGACCTATTGTCTCGGCGTCACCAACATCTATCTCGGCAACTACCGCGAGGCGGCGCCGCTGCTCAAGAGGACAGTGGCCCTGCTCGAGTCCGGCGCCGTCTCGAAGCGACTCGGGGTGGCGACCCGCGCCTACCTGGGCCTTGCCCTGGCCGAGCTGGGCGCCTTCGCCGAGGGAATCCCGGCCGGTCGGGAGGCGGTCGAGATCGCCGCCACGCTGGGGCACCCGGCCAGCCAGATCTTCGCCGCCAGCCACCTCGGCTACGACTACCTGCGGCAGGGGGACTTCGAGGCCGCGGTCGGATCGCTCGAGGGCGCGCTGACGCTGTGCCGCGAGACCGATTGCCTTTCTCACTTCCCCTGGGTCGCCTGCATGCTCGGCGCCGCGTACGCGCGTGCGGGCCGCCCGGCCGCGGGCGTGGAGCTGGCCGCGCAGGGGGTGGAGGCGGCGAAGGCGATGAAGA
>JACQCN010000422.1 GCA_016201575.1 Candidatus Rokuibacteriota bacterium
CTTCTTGGGAAAAGTGAGGCGGGAACTTCGGTCTAGCGGCCGCGCCGTCGCGCGGCGTGCAGCACGGCGACGATCGTCATCGCGTCCTTGATCTCGTCGCCGACGACCATGCGCAGGACCTCGTCGAAGGGGAAGGCGCGGACCTCGATGAACTCGGTCTCGTCGGGCGGCCCCGCGGCCGGCCGGAGGTCCTCGGCGAGAAAGATGCTGGCGGTCTCGTCGACGACGCTCTTCGAGCTGTGGAACGCGCAGATCCTGGTGAGGCGGCCGGCCTCGTACCCGGCCTCCTCGGCCAGCTCCCGCTGGGCCGCGCGCTCCTCCGTCTCCCCGGCCTGGACGGCGCCGGTCGGCATCTCCCAGAAGAACCCCCGTGCCACGTAGCGGTACTGGCCGACCAGCACGACGGTGTCGGCGTCGAGGAACGGCAGCACGCCGACCGCCGGGTGCGTGGCCACCACGCCGTAAATCGTGTGGCGCCCGTCGGGCATCTCGGCCACGTCCTCGCGCAGGCGGAGCCAGCGGTTCTCGTAGATCGGGCGGGAGGAGAGCGTCCTCCAGGGCGTGCGGCTCCAGCGGGCGCGCTCCATGATGGAGAGTATAATCGCGGCGAGGAGGAAACCATGGTCCTGCCCCGGGCGATCGACGCGATCTGGAGCGACATGGAGGCCGTGCGCGCGGAGGCGCTGCGCGAGGTCGACGGCCTGAGCCAGGCCCAGGTCGACTGGCGGCCGGCCGGGACCGAGTGGTCGATCGGCGAGATCCTGAGTCACCTCAGCGTGGCCGAGACGCAGACGGGCAAGCTGACGACGAAGCTCACGCGCGAGGCCGAGGCCGCGGGCGCGCTCGCGCCGTATCCCGCCGACGTCGCCGCGTTCGCCCCGATCCCGGCGCCGCCGATGCACGGCATGCAGGCGCCGCCGGCGGTGCAGCCCGAGCGCGGCGTGCCCGTGACCCGCCTCCTGGCCGACCTGCGGGCCGTGCGCGCGCGGAGCCGGCAGTCGATGGAGAAGATCGCCGGCGTCGATCCGCGCCCGCTCACGTTCAAGCACTTCGCGCTCGGCGAGCTGAACCTAGCGCAGTGGTGGACGCTCCAGGCGCGGCACGACGGGGCGCACCTCGAGCAGATCCGCGCGGTCAAGGTCGCGCCCGGCTTCCCGCGGGCGTGATGAAGGTCGTGCTGCGCAACCCGCGCCGCGAGGTGGAGCTCTCCGGCCGGCGCCGCGTGAAGGACGTGCTGAAGGAGCTCGGCGTGCTCCCCGAGACCGTGCTCGTCATCCGCGGCGACGAGCTGGTGACCGCGGACGCCATGCTCGACGACGCCGACACGATCGAGCTCCGGCCCGTGATGTCCGGGGGGCGCCCCGAGTGGCAGTTCGAGCCGAACGGCGTCGGCGAGCTCCGGCGAGCCCGCCGCGAGGCGAGGCCCGAGTAAATCCGTGAAGTGCACGAAGTGCGGCGACACGGCCACGCTCGAGCTCCGGCGCCACAACGCCGCGTTCTGCGCGCCCGACTTCCTCGTCTTTTTCCGCCGGCAGGTGACCACCGCGGTCCGCAAGCACCGCATGCTCACGCCGGAGGAGCCCGTGCTGGTGGCGGTGTCCGGGGGCAAGGACTCGCTCGCGCTCTGGGACGTGCTGATCGAGGAGGGGTACCGGACGTCCGGCCTCTACCTCGACCTGGGCATCTTCGAGTACTCCGTCGAGTCGAAGGCGAAGTGCGAGGCCTTCGCGGCGGCGCGCGGCGTGCCGCTCATCGTCGACACCGTCGCCGAGGCGGTCGGGGCCCCCGTGCCGGTGATCCAGCGGGTCACGCGGCGGCCTCCTTGCTCGGGCTGCGGGCTCTCCAAGCGCTACCTGATGAACCGGGCGGCCCTCGCGCACGGCTTCCCCGTGGTGGCGACGGGCCACAACCTCGACGACGAGGCGGCCACGCTGCTCGGCTCCGTCCTCCAGTGGCAGACGGACGCGCTCGCCCGCCAGTCGCCCGCGCTCCCGTCCACGCACCCGAAGCTCGTGCGCCGCGTCAAGCCGCTCTACCGGCTCTCGGAGCGGGAGACGGCGGCCTACGCGTTCCTGCGCCGGATCGACTATATCGTCGAGGAATGCCCCTTCGCCCGCGGCGCGACCTCCATCGCGCACAAGGAGATCCTGAGCCGGATGGAGGACGTCTCCCCGGGCGCCAAGCACAACTTCCTCTTCGGGTTCCTCGAGAAGGCGCGCCCGGCGTTCGAGCGGGCCGAGGGTGTCGTGCTCAAGGAGTGCGAGCGCTGCGGCCAGGTCACCACGGGCACGGTGTGCGCCTTCTGCAAGCTCGCCGACCAGGTCAAGCGCTCCGCCTGACCCGGTTCGGCCCGGCCGGGACCCGTGCTATTCTTGGACGGTTTTGCGCCTGGAGCCCGGGCGCCCGACACCCGCAGTGCCGATCAGACCGGAGGCCATTGCCCGATGCGTGGACGCGGCGTGGTGGCAGTGGTGGCGATCGTGGCGGCAGTCTGGCTGGCGCCCGCGCGGGCCGTCGCCTTCGACCCCGACGGGAGCTTCGCCAAGGACACGGTGATCTTCTCGCTGCAGGTGGGCGGCGGCACGCAGAACAACGTCGAGGAGCACGGCCGCCTCTCCGACATCTCCTTCGTGAACTTCACGCCGCGCCTGTCCTGGCTGCCGTTCGGGCCGGTCGGGAGCGGCTGGCTCCACGGGGCCTTCGAGCCCGGCCTGGAGGGCTGGTTCCAGTACTACCTGGAGCCGCACGAGGCGACCGCGGAGGGCCTGAAGGCCATCGGGCGCTACCACTTCCTGAGCCTGGGGCGCGTGGTCCCGTACGCGGAGATCGGGGCGGGCGTGGGCGCGTCGAGCCTGAAAGTGCTGGAGCTCCGCGCCACGCTCAACTTCGTCCTGGAGGCCGGCGTCGGGCTCTCGTATTTCCTCACCGACGACTTCGCCCTCACGGCCGGCTACCGCTTCCAGCACATCTCTAACGGCAACGTCGAGCGGCCGAATCGCGGCTTCAACTCCGACACCGGCACGCTCGGCGTCTCCTACTTCTTCCACTAGCAGGCCGCTGAAAAAGGCCCATTCAACTCGGGCCTCGCCTCGCGGCTACGCCGCTCAGCTCGAACGGCCACGCCGCCTCGCGTCTGGACCTTTTTGAGCGGCCTGCGGGTTTTTCAGTATCTTGGTAGACTACCGTCGTCCTACCCGTCCGCCCTGTCTGGCGCGCGGGTGTAAGATGAACCGAGATTCAGTCGAACGAGGAGGCGTGCACATGGCGGACGCGTATATCGTCGGAGCGGTCCGGACGGCGGTCGGCAAGAAGAACGGACGGCTGGCGCCGATGCGGCCGGACGATCTCACCGCGCTCGTGCTCAAGGCCCTGGTGGCCCGGGTCGCCGTGGACCCGACCGAGGTCGAGGACGTGATCCTCGGGTGCGTGGACCAGCTCGGCGAGCAAGGCATGAACATCGCCCGCAACGCCGCCCTGATCGCCGGGTTCCCCCTCGACGTCTGCGGCACCACGCTCGACCGCATGTGCGGGTCGGGCCAGCAGGCGGCGAACTTCGCCGCCATGGGCGTGATGGCGGGCCAGTACGACGTGGTCGTCGCGGGCGGCGTGGAGCACATGACGCGGGTCCCGATGGGCTCGAACGCGATGGGACCCGGCGAGGGGCCGCTCTCGCCCCGGCTCCAGGAGCGCTACCAGATCATCCCCCAGGGGCTCTCCGCCGAGATGCTCGCCGAGAAGTGGGGGCTCAAGCGCGAGGAGCTGGACGAGTTCGCAGCGCAGAGCCACGAGAAGGCGGGCCGCGCCATCGCCGAGGGCCGCTTCCGCCGCGAGATCATGCCGGTGACGCTGCCCGACGGCTCCGTGTTCGACACCGACGAGGGCGTCCGGGTCCCGGTCAACCGCGAGAAGATGGCCGCGCTGGCTCCGGCGTTCAAGCCCGACGGCGTGGTCACCGCCGGCAACTCGTCCCAGATCTCCGACGGCGCCGCCGCGCTCATGCTGATGTCGGAGGCCAAGCTCAAGAGCCTCGGCCTGAAGCCGCGGGCCCGCGTGGTGGCCACGGCGCTGGCCGGCGTCGACCCCACGATCATGCTCACCGGTCCCATCCCCGCCACCCAGCGCGTGCTCAGGAAGGCGGGACTGAAGCTCGAGCAGATCGACCTCTTCGAGATCAACGAGGCCTTCGCCTCGGTCGTCCTCGCGTGGGAGCGGGAGCTGCACCCCGACATGCGCCGGGTCAACGTCAACGGCGGCGCCATCGCGCTCGGGCATCCGCTCGGCTGCTCGGGCGCGCGCCTCCTGACGACGCTGCTGCACGAGCTGGAATGGACGGGCAAGCGCTACGGGCTGCAGACGATGTGCATCGGCTTCGGCCAGGGCATCGCGACCATCATCGAGCGCGTCTGATGGCGAGCTATCGCTGCGAGAAGTGCGGCAAGACGGCGCCCGTGCAGAAGGTGTGCTGCGGGCGCCCGATGAAGAAGTCGGGCTAGGCCGATCGGAGGGGGCCCCGACGGCCTCCTCCGAAGTCTCCCCCGGGAACCGAGTTGCGCCGGCGGAGCCGGCGCTCGAAACCGGGGTCAGTCCGACGCTCTCAGGCGCCGCCGCTCAGGGCCGGCAGGGCCGACTGGACGGCGGCGTCGAGGTCCGCCTGGTGCACCGGCTTGAAGAGACAGCTCCGCACGCGCAGCTCCTGCAGCCGCTCGCGCTCGCCCTCGTGCAGCCCCCACCCCGTCACGAACAGCACGCCCACGGCCTGGTCCTGCGAGCGGATCCGCTCCGTGAGCTGCCAGCCGTTCATGCCGTCCATGCCGATGTTGGTCAGCACCACGTCGAAGCGCCCCGGCCGGAAGAGCCGGAGGGCGTCGGCCGCGCTCCCCGCCGGGGTCACGTCGTGCCCCGCGCACTCGAGCATCTCACCGAGCACGCTGAGCACCTGCGGCTCGTTGTCGACGACGAGGACCCGGGCCGCGCGGCGGTCGCCGTTGGCCGCGGGGGGCGGGGGCGCGTCCGCGCTCCAGTTGGCGGCGGGGAAGGTCAGCGTGAAGGTGGTGCCGCGGCCGGCCTCGCTCTCGACGCGGATCTCGCCGCCGTGCCGCTTGACGATCGAGTAGGAGACCGAGAGCCCCAGGCCTGAGCCGCGCTGGCCCTTGGTGGTGAAGAAGGGCTCGAAGACGCGGCGCCGCACCGACTCCTGCATGCCGACCCCGGTGTCGGCTACCACGATCGACACCCGCTCGCCGCCCTCGTGGCGCGTGCAGATGCTGAGCGTCCCGCCCTCCGGCATCGCGTCGATCGCGTTCAGGATGAGGTTCGTCATCACCTCGCCGAGCGCGGCCGGCCGGCCCTTGATGGGCAGGGCGGCGAGCAGGTCCAGGCGCAGCTCGAGCCTGAGCCCGCCGCGGGCGACCTGCTCGTCCCAGCGAGGGCGGATGATGGCGATCGCCTCCTGCACGACCTCGTTGACGTCGACGGGGACCAGCGCCTCGTCGGGCCGCGAGCGCGCGAACTCCTGGATGCGGCGCACCGTCTCGGTGCCGCCGAGGGCCGCCGACTCCACGATGCCCAGCGCCTTCTGCACCATGTCGAGATCCCACGGCGCGCGGCGCATGAGCTGCGTGTAGCCGAGGATCGCCTGGAGCTGGTTGTTGAAGTCGTGGGCGATCCCGCCCGCGAGCTGGCCGAGGGCGGCGAGCTTCTCGGACTGGATCACCTGCGCCTCGAGCCCGCGCTGGAGCGTGATGTCGCGGGCGATGGCCAGCACGCCGTCCGTGTCGCCGCCGTCCTGGACGGCGGAGAGGGTCACCGACAGGGCGACCGCGGTCCCGTCGTGCCGCTCGACCGACACGTCGAAGGTGTGCATGCGCGGCGGGTGGGCCAGCCGGCTCCTGGCCGCGCCGTACTCGGCCGGGGGCAGGATCTCGGTGACCGGGCGCCCGAGCGCCTCGGCGACGCTCAGGCCGAAGATCCGCTCGGCCGCCGGGTTCCAGCTTCGCACCCGGTCGCCGGCGTCGATCGAGACGATGGCGTCGGCGGCGGAGGAGATGAGCTGCTCGAGCGAGCGCTTCGTGTCGGCGATCTGGCCGTAGAGCCGCGCGTTCCGGAGAGCGATGGCCAGGTACTCGGACAGCATGCCGAGGAGCTCGCGCTCGCGGGGATCGATCTCCCGGCCCGTGGCACGGTTGTCGACGACGAGGTAGCCGAGCAGGCCCTCGGCGTCGCGGATCGGGCATACCACCTCGCCCGTGGGCGCGGCGGTGTCCGCCACGATCTCGACCCGGTCGTAGCCGAGGGCGGTGCGGAGCTGGTCGCTGACCGCCCGTGAGATCTCGGTGGGGTCGAGCTGGCCGAGGATGCCGCGCGAGATCTCGCGCAGGACCGAGAGCTGGGTGACCCGGAGCGACTGCTCCGCCGACTCGCGCCGGGCCGCCTCCTCGAGCCCGCGCGTCTTGGCGGCGAGCGAGCGCATCTCGGTCACCAGCATCGCGGTCTGGCCCCGCGCGCCGAGCTCGGACCGCCGGCGGACCAGCGCGCGCCGC
>JACQCN010000064.1 GCA_016201575.1 Candidatus Rokuibacteriota bacterium
ATGGCGCGCGGGCAGGCGTACCGGGAGTGGCTCCGGGGGCGGCGGGTCTCCGTCGTCGGGCTGGCCCGGAGCGGGGTGGCCGCCTGCCGCCTCCTGGTGGAGTGCGGCGCCAAGGTCGTGGCCACCGACGAGAAGCCCCTGGCCGCGCTGGGCGCCGAGGCGCAGGGCCTCGCGGCGCTCGGAGTGCGGCTCCTGACCGGCGGCCACCCGGCCGAGGCGTTCCGCGGGGCCGGGCTGGTGGTCGTGAGCCCGGGCGTGCCCGTCGACACGCCGACGTTCGCGCAGCTCCGCGCCACCACGCCCGTCATCGGCGAGCTCGAGCTGGGCTGGCGGGCGATGGAGGCGGACACCATCGCCATCACCGGCACCAACGGCAAGACCACCACCACGGCGCTGGTGGGCGCCCTCCTGCAGCAGCAGCCGCGGGCGGTGCTGGTCGCGGGGAACATCGGGACCCCGCTCTCGGCCCACGCGCTGACCTTCCCCGCCGACGGGATCGTGGTGGCCGAGGTCTCGAGCTTCCAGCTCGCGACGATCGAGGCCTTCCGCCCGCGGGTGGCGGCGGTGCTGAACGTCACCCCCGACCATCTCGACCGCCACGGCCGCTTCGAGGCCTACGTCCGCGCCAAGGCGCGGATCTTCGAGAACCAGACGGCCCGGGACTGCGCGGTGCTGAACTGGGACGACGCGGTCGCGCGCGGCCTCGCCCCGCGCACGCCGGCCCGCGTGCTCTGGTTCAGCCGGCTGGCCGCGCCCGATCCCGGCGTGTTCGTGCGCGAGGGCGGGATCGTGGCCAAGCTGAACGGCCACGTCGAGGAGATTTGCCCGCTCGCCGAGATCACGCTGCGCGGCGCCCACAACGTGGAGAACGCGCTGGCGGCGGCGGCGTGCGCCCTCTGGACCGGCATGGCCCCCGACGCGATCCGGCGCGGGATCGGCCGCTTCCGCGGCGTGGCCCACCGCATCGAGTTCGTGCGCGCCGCGGGCGGCGTCGGCTGGTACAACGACTCCAAGGGCACCAACGTCGCGTCGACGATCAAGGCGCTGGAGAGCTTCACGGAGCCGATCGTGCTGATCGCGGGCGGCAAGGGCAAGGGCCAGGACTGGGCGCCGCTGGCCGAGGCCGCGCGGGGCCGCGTGGCCCACGCGGTGCTGCTCGGCGAGGACGGCGACAAGATCGGCCACGCGCTCGAGGCGGCCGGCGTCCCCACGACGGCGGCGGCGACGATGGACGGCGCGATCCGCGCCGCCCGGGGCCTCGCCGAGCGCGGCGCCGTCGTGCTGCTCTCGCCCGCCTGCGCGTCTTCCGCGCCCTGGTCCTGGCGCTGCCCGAGCCCTGATGCCGCGCCCGCTCAAGCCCGACCTGTGGCTGTTCGCGGTCGCCCTCGTGCTCGTGTCCGTGGGCGTCGTCATGGTCTACTCGGCGAGCGCGATCCTCGCCGCCGACCGCTTCGGCGACCCGTACTACTTCCTGAAGCGGCAGCTCTTCTGGGCCCTGCTCGGCCTGGGCGGCCTGTGGGGGGCGCTGGCCCTCGACTACCGGCGGCTGGAGCCCGCGGCGCTGCCGCTGCTCGCCGTGGCCGCGCTGCTGCTCGTGCTGGTGCTGGTGCCGCCCTTCGGGCAGGCCATCAACGGCACGCGGCGCTGGCTCCGGTTCGGCAGCGTCTCCTTCCAGCCCGTCGAGCTGGCCAAGGTCGCCTACGTGGTCTACCTCGCCCGCTACCTGGTCCGCGCGGGGGAGCGGATCCAGGACTTCTGGGGCGGCCTGGCCCCGCCGGTCCTCGTGGGCGCCGGGCTCGCCGTCCTCGTGCTGCGCCAGCCCGACCTCGGCAACAGCTTCACGCTGGTGGCGCTGGCGTTCGTGCTGCTGTTCCTCGCCGGCGCGCGGCCGCGGCACCTGCTGCTCGTGGGCGCGCCCGCGCTGCCGCTGCTGGGGATCGCCGTCTACATGGCGCCCTACCGGTGGCGGCGGATCCTCGCGTTCCTCAACCCCGAGGCCGATCCGCTGCGGAGCGGCTTCCAGATCCTCCAGTCCATCCTGGCCATCGGGTCGGGGGGGCTCCTGGGCCGCGGGCTCGGCGGGTCCAAGCAGAAGCTCTTCTACCTCCCGGAGCCGCACACGGACTTCGTCTTCGCCGTGATCGGCGAGGAGCTCGGGCTGCTCGGCGGCCTGGCGATCGCCGGCCTCTTCATGGTGCTGATCTGGCGCGGGCTCCGCGCCGGCCTACGGGCGCCGGATCTCTTCGGGAGCTACCTCGCGCTCGGGATCACGGCGATGCTGGCCACCGAGGCGATCGTGAACCTCGGCGTCGTCACCGGCTCGCTCCCGACCAAGGGGCTGCCGCTGCCGTTCGTGTCCTTCGGCGGCTCCGCGCTCTTCATGACGATGCTGGCCACGGGGGTCCTGCTCAACATCTCGCAGCAGGGCGGTGACGGTGGAATCGCGGAGCACGCAGCGCGCGGAAGCTCAAACATCGGGTCCGGCGGGCGCGCGATGAGCGCCGTGGGCGCGAAGAGTTAGATGTTCAAGCGCTACCAGCACATCCACTTCGTGGGCATCGGCGGCGTGGGGATGAGCGGCATCGCCGAGGTGCTGCTGAACATGGGCTACCGCGTGACCGGCTCCGACGTCCGGCGGGGGGACACGGTGGAGCGGCTCGAGCAGCTCGGGGCCAAGGTCTTCGTCGGCCACGACGCCGGCAACATCGGGGACGCCCACGTCGTCGTCTACTCCTCGGCGGTCGCCCGCGACAACGTCGAGGTGGCGGCGGCGCGCGCCCGGCAGGTCCCGGCGATCCCCCGCGCCGAGATGCTGGCGGAGCTGATGCGGCTCAAGTACGGGATCGCCGTCGCCGGCACCCACGGCAAGACCACGACCACCTCGATGGTCGCCGCCGTGCTCGCCGAGGGCCGCCTGGACCCGACGGTCGTGGTGGGCGGGCGCGTGCGGAGCCTCGGCAGCAACGCCCGCCTCGGGCAGGGCGAGTACCTGGTGGCCGAGGCCGACGAGTCGGACGGCTCGTTCCTCAAGCTGTCGCCGACGATCGCGGTGGTGACCACGATCGACGCCGAGCACCTCGATCACTACGGCAGCCTGGAGCACCTGAGCGAGGCGTTCCTCGCCTTCGTCAACAAGGTGCCGTTCTACGGCGCCGCCGTGCTCTGCCTCGACCAGCCGAACGTGCAGCTGCTGATCCCCCGGGTCGAGAAGCGCATCGTCACCTACGGTCTCGAGTCCGCGGCGGACCTGACGGCGCACCGGCTCCACCTCGCCGGCCTCACCGCCCGGTTCGACGTGCAGTACCGCGGCCAGCCGCTCGGCGAGTGCGCGCTGCGGGTCCCGGGGCGCCACAACGTGCTCAACGCCCTGGCCGCCATGGCGGTCGGGCTCGACCTCGAGATCCCTGTCGTGACGATCCAGAAAGCCATGGCCGAGTTCTCCGGCGTGCAACGCCGCTTCCAGGTCCGTGGAGAGTCCCGCGGCGTGCTGGTGGTCGACGACTACGGCCACCATCCCGCCGAGATCCGGGCGACCCTGGCCGCCGCCAAGGCCGGGTTCGACCGGCGCGTCGTCACCGTGTTCCAGCCGCACCGGTACACTCGCACCCTGCATCTGCGGCAGGAGTTCCTCACGGCCTTCAACCAGTCCGACGTGCTGATCGTGATGGACATCTACGCCGCCGGCGAGGCCCCCATCGAAGGCGTGACCGGGCGGGATCTGGCCGACGCCCTCCGCGCGCACGGCCACCGCGACGTCGCGTTTCTGGGCAGCGACCGTCAGCGGATCCTCGACTACTTGGACGGGATCCTCCGGCCGGGTGACCTCGTGGTCACCCTCGGGGCCGGCGACGTGGGCCAGCTCGGGCAGCACCTGCTCGATCGACTCGAAGGGAGGCCCTCATGCTAGGTGAGATCCGGGGGGAAGTGCGGTTCAAGGAGCCCCTGAGCTTTCATACATCGCTCCGCATCGGCGGAGCGGCCGACATCTTCGTGGTCCCGCAGGACGTGGACGACATCCGGCACGCGCTGCTGTTCGCGGAGCGCGAGCAGCTCCCGGTGGAGGTGATCGGGGGCGGGAACAACCTGCTCGTGCGCGACCGCGGCGTCCGCGGCGTCGCGATCAAGCTGGCGGGCTGCCTGGGGCGGGCGGAGTTCCACGGCGAGGAGGCCCTGGCCGGCGCCGGCGCGAGCCTCTCCGCGCTGATCCGCGAGGCCGCCGCGCTGAACCTGGGCGGCATCGAGTGCCTGGTGGGGATCCCGGCCACGATCGGCGGCGCCCTGGCCATGAACGCCGGCACCGAGGACGGCTGGATCGGCGACTTCGTCTCCGCCGTGTACTTCCTCTACCCGGACGGCACCCTCGGCGAGTTCAAGCCGACGGAGGGCTCGTTCTCCTACCGTCAGTTCCACCACCCCGACGGCGCCACGCTGATCGGCTGCCGCTTGCAGCTCCACCGGCGCCCGCAGCCCGAGATCCAGAAGGACATCAAGGCGCGGCTGAAGCAGAAGAAGGCCACCCAGCCCATGGCCCTGGCCTCCGCCGGCTGCGTCTGGAAGAACCCGGCGGGCGACTCCGCCGGGCGGCTCATCGAGAAGGTCGGCCTCAAGGGCAAGCGCCTGAACGGCGCGGAGATATCCTCCAAGCACGCCAACTTCATCGTGAACCGCGGCGGCGCCAACGCCGTCGACGTGGCGGCGCTCATGGACATGACGCGTGAGCGCGTGCATCACCAGTTCGGGATCGTCCTCGAGCCCGAGATCCGGATCATGGGGGAATAGCGGCCGCGTCGATCGCGCGCACGAGGAGGCGGGAATAGAGAACCAGGCGTGTTGGTTCCGGCGGGGCGCGGGGGTGGCGAGGCCCGGGTGCCCGCGCCCTGATAAATAATGATGGCACTGCTCTCCCCGCGTTCGGTTGGCCACGCGTACGGCGACGTCGGCGACCGTCTCCCGCTCATCGAGCGGCAGCGCGTGCGGCGCGGGCCGGCGCAGCGGGCGCGCCGTCTCCGCCGCCGTCTGCGCGCGGCGCTGATCGGGCTGGGCGGCGCCGGCGCCCTCGCCGGGGGCGTGCTCACCGTCCACTTCGCGCTCACCTCGCCCCGCTTCGCCGTCGCCGCCATCGACGTCCGCGGCGTGAGCCGCCTGAGCCCGGCCGCCGTCGTCCAGGCGGCGGGGCTCGCGCCCGGCGAGAACTTCTTCCGCGTCGACGGGTCGGAGATCGTCCGGCGCCTCGAGGCCTTTCCCGAGATCCGCCGCGCCGACGTGATCCGCTCCTGGCCCAATCGCGTGACGATCCTCGTGGAGGAGCGGCGCCCGTTCACGCTGGTCCACGCGGGGCGGCTGCACTGGATCGACGAGGAGGGCGTGCCCGTCGGCGAGGAGCGGCGGGCGGTGGTGCCGCCGGCGCCCGTGATCAGCGGGCTCACGCCGGACGAGCTGGCGGTCATGCGGGAGCGACCGTCGCCGCGGGCGCGCCTGGCCATCCACCTGATCCGGACGCTGCTGCGCACGGGGAGCGCTCTCGCCGCGCAGATCTCCGAGATCGACGTGAGCCGGGCCGACGACCCGGTGCTCTACACCGTCGACGGCGTGGAGGTGCGCATCGGCACCGACAACTGGGAGAGCCGGCTCGCCCGCCTCGAAGGCGTGCTGGGCCAGATCGCGACGACGCCGGAGCCGGTCAGCGCGATCGATCTACGATTCCGCGACCAGGTCGTGCTCAACGGAGGAGCGTCACGGTGAGACGCGGGCGGGAGCAGAACGTCATCGTCGGCCTCGACGTGGGGACCACCAAGATCTGCGTCATCATCGCCGACGTCGGCCCCACCGGGGGGCTCGACGTGATCGGCGTCGGCGCCTCGCCCTCGCGCGGCCTGCGCAAGGGCGTCGTGGTGAACATCGACTCCACGGTGGAGGCGATCCGCAAGGCGGTGGCGGAGGCCGAGCAGATGGCCGGGGTGGAGGTGTCCTCGGTCTACGCGGGCGTGGCGGGGGGCCACATCCGCGGGATCAACAGCCGGGGCGTGGTCGCCGTGTCCGCCAGGAACCGCGAGGTCAGCCAGTCGGACATCGACCGGGCGCTGGAGGCGGCCAAGGCCATCAACCTGCCCCCGGACCGCGAGATCATCCACGTCCTGCCCCAGGCCTTCGTCGTCGACGACCAGGACGGCGTGCGCGAGCCCCTCGGCATGTCGGGCGTGCGGCTCGAGGTCGAGGTGCAGGCCGTGCTCTCGCCCGACGAGAAGGAGC
The DNA here is from genome assembly GCA_016201575.1 of Candidatus Rokuibacteriota bacterium. GTDB lineage: Bacteria > Methylomirabilota > Methylomirabilia > Rokubacteriales > CSP1-6 > AR9. The sequence continues at coordinate 6,250 of JACQCN010000064.1, forward strand.
TCGGCGTCCTGATGATCGACATCGGCGGGGGCACCACCGACGCCGCCCTGTTCCGCGAGGGCGCCATCTGGCACACGGCGATCCTGCCCCTCGGCGGCGACCACATCACCAACGACATCGCGGTGGGGCTGCGCACGCCCACCGCCGACGCCGAGGACCTGAAGAAGCGCTACGGCTGCGCCCTCACCGCCCTCGTGCGCGAGGACGAGACGATCGACGTGCCCTCGGTGGGGGGGCGCAAGCCGCGGCAGCTCTCGCGGCAGATCCTGTCGGAGATCGTCCAGCCCCGCGTCGAGGAGATCTTCACGCTGGTGGCGCGCGAGCTCTCCAAGGCCGGCCTCCACGACGCGGCCACCGCCGGCGTCGTCGTGACCGGCGG
>JACQCN010000402.1 GCA_016201575.1 Candidatus Rokuibacteriota bacterium
GTCAACTGGGGAGAAGTACCACCAATGGAGATGGTTGGTACATTGTACAGACTGTAGAAGTTAGAGTGTGGTTGGGTAGTCGTTAATGTTCCTGACAAGGTTGGGTCTAACTTCAAAGCTCGCGGGGCGGCCGCGTTTCCCGGCCGCCGGCGCCGGTCTCGAAGTCGGCCGACTCGATCATCGTGCGGAGGGACTGGATCTCGTCCTCGGTGAGCGGCACCGCGCCGGCGTGCACCATCTTCACGCCGTTGTACTCGATCGGGTTGTGGCTGCCGGTGATGTTGGCCCCGCCGTCGAGCGTCCAGTGCGCCGTGGCGAAGTACATCAGGGGGGTCGGCGTCAGGGTGAGGTCGACCACGGACACGCCCGCCGCGCGCACGCCCGCGACGAAGGCGGCCTTCAGGTCGGCGGAGGAGAGGCGGTTGTCCTGGCCGACACCGATCCGCTGCCCGCCGCCCCGCCGTATCAGCGTGGCGTAGGCCCGGCCCACGTGGCGGAAGACCTCGGGGGTAATGTCCGCGCCCACGCGGCCGCGGACATCGTACGCCCGGAAAATGTGCGGATTGAGGGTCATCGTCCGCGCGCGCCGGGGGTCACGACGGCGGTCGGGCATCCGGCGAGCCGGGCGCGGACGGCGCGGCGCCGGCCATGACGTCGATCGTCTCCCGGCTGACCCCGCCGCCACGCGGCGGGAGAACGACCATGGGCAGGACGCCGGCCGGGGAATCCGCGTCCACGCGGACCTTGCCGGAGGGCGACAGGCGCGGCCGCCGCGGGCTCCCGGCGTGCGCCCGATTGCAGGCGTCGAGGACGCCCGACTCCATCAGCAGGGCTCGATTGATCGTACCGGGGGCATACGGTATGGTGACGCCTACATTAGCATGAGCGACCAGAGTCCGAGCGACCGATGGGAGATCGTCGGCGAGTACTTCGAGTCGTGCAACTGCGAGGTGCTCTGCCCCTGCCTGCTCTCCCGCGCGCAGGCGCGCCCGACCGAGGGCCACTGCGACGTCGTCGTCGCCGTCCAGGTCGACCGCGGGCACTACGGCGATACCGACCTGTCCGGCCTCAACGCCGTCCTCGCCATCTACACGCCCGACGTCATGGCGCGGGGGAGATGGACGGTCGCGCCCTACGTGGACGGCCGGGCGCGGCCGGACCAGCGCGCCGCGCTGGAGGCCATCATCAGCGGGCTCGCGGGCGGGCCCCTCGCGCGCTTCGACCCCTTGATCGCCAGCCGGCTGCCCGCCCGCGTCGCGCCGATCACGATCAGCGTGGAGGGCCGGACGCGGGTCCTCACGATCCCCGAGATCGCCGAGGTCACCGTGGAGGGCATCCTGGGCGCGGGCAACCAGGAGGTCTGGCTGGACAACGTCGGGCACTTCGCGTCGCGGCGGCTGTCGGCCGCGCGAGGGGTGCGGAGCCGCTTCACCGACCGCGGGCTGACCTTCGAGAACTCCGGCCGCAACGGCCACTACGCGTCGATCCGCTGGTCGAACGCGTGACCGCCCGCTGGCGCCTCTCCGGCGAGTTCGTCGTGAGCTGCAACTGCGACGTCTTCTGCCCCTGCATGATGTCCCTCGGCAAGTCGCGCCCGACGAACCAGCCGTGCCTCTCCTGGTTCGGCTATCACATCGAGGACGGGGAGGTGGAGGGCCAGCCCGTGCGCGGGCTCAACGTCGTGCAGATGCTCGAGGTGCCGGGGAGGATGGAGGAGGGCAACTGGACAGTGGGGATTTACTTCGACGAGCGCGCCGGCGAGGCGCAGCGGGCGGCCCTCCGCCGCGTGTTCACGGGGCAGGCGGGCGGGCCGATCGGCTGGACGGCGATGATGGTGGGCGTGCTGCTCGAGGACCGGGTCGCCCCGATCACCTACACGACCGGCGCGCGCGAGTGGCGCTTCGAGATCCCCAGGGTGCTCGACGGCACCGTCGAGGCCGTGGCGGGGCAGGACGGCGACGGCCTCGTCCGCGTCACCAACTCCCGGTACTGGATGGCGCCGGACGTGATCGTCTGCCAGGGCAAGCGGAGCCGCTTCCGCGACCGGGGGCGGAACTGGAACTTGAGCGGCCGGAGCGCGGAGCACGCGAGGTTCGAGTGGACGGGCCCCTGACGCGGATCATTCACGAACGTCGCGCCCAGCGGCGGGCGGGTCCTGGCGCGGCTCCCCGTGGTGCCCTTCATGAGTACTGCGCCCTAGCCTGCATTATTCACCCGCGCCGTGGTAAGGTGCTGTGTTCCTGCCGGTGCAAGTCCGGCCTGGGGAATTGTCGGTGCGCCCCAGTAGCTACCGAGGAGGCAAGGAGGGCAACCGATTTGCCGAAGCTCTCGGGACAGTGGCCCACTCTGGGTGGGTCGGCGAGCTGACGGGCCGCAACGTGA
>JACQCN010000440.1 GCA_016201575.1 Candidatus Rokuibacteriota bacterium
CAGACCGAGCTTTCTGGAGCGCTTCACCGGCGACAAGGACCGCTACCTGGCGTACGTGGAGGCCATCGTCTTTGAGATGGCCGCCCGCGACAATGTCGTGCTGGGCGGCCGAGGCGCCGTGATTCTCCTGAGCAAGATCCGGCACGTGCTGCGGGTGCGGGTCACCGCGCCCGAAAGTGTTCGGGCCGAGCGCGTCGAAAACGCGCAGGCGCTCACCCACGAGGCGGCCCTGGAGGTCGTGCGAGAGAGTGACCGCGAGCGAGCCGCACGGGTCAGGTCGCTCTACCACGTCAACTGGGATGACCCTGTCCTCTACGACATGGTGCTCAACACCGAGCGGCTGACCGTACCCCGCGCCGCAGAGCTCATTCAGGAGGCGCTCCGGGACGATCGGTTTCAGCCGACACCCGAGGCGCGCCGAGTCCTCGCGCAACTCAGCGAGGCCGCCCGGGTGAGGGTGGCGCTGCTGCCGAAGCCACCCACGTAGTCTCCACACCGCGAAGCAGGCACCGGAGGCGGGACGGCAAAGTCGGGAGCGGTCCCGCTTCCTTGGGCCGTTGCCCCCGGGGGCCTTGACGGCTCCTGCACCGGCGCCCATAGTTCCAATCAATTGACCGAGGACCTGGCCTGCGACGGAGGGCGATCATGAAGGCGGCGACGGAGTCAGGGCCGGACGTCGTGGACCTGCTGGTCAGCCCGAAGACCGTCGGGGCGCGCGGCCTCTCGATCCGCGAGTCGGTCCGGCTGCGCGCCCACGAGGTGGGGCGATGAGACCGCGGGGTCTGCTCTTCAGGAAGTACGTCGTGCTCTTCGTCGCCCTGGTGGGCGGCGCCCTGATCACGAGCGGTCTCGTCGAGATCTACTTCACGTATCAAGAGAGCAAGACCGCGCTCGTGCGCGTGCAGCGCGAGAAGGCGGCGGTCGCGGCCTCCCGTATCGAGCAGTTCGTGACCGAAGTCGAGCGCCAGCTCCAATGGATCACCCAGTCGGGCGCGGGCGCGGTGCCCCTCGAGCAGCGGCGCTTCGACGCGCTCCGCCTCCTGCGTCACGCCCCCACCATCACCGAGGTCAGCCACCTCGACGCCGCCGGGCGGGAGCAGCTTCGTGTCTCCCGCCTGGCCATGGACGTGATCGGGAGCCAGGCCGACCTCTCGCGGGAGCCGAAGTTCCTGGAGGCGAGGGCGCGGAAGGTCTACTTCAGCCCGGTCTACTTCCGGAAGGAGTCGGAGCCATACATGACCGTCGCGCTGGCCGGGAGCGGCGACGACGCCGGGGTGACCGTGGCCGAGGTGAACCTGAAGTTCATCTGGGACGTGGTGTCGCAGATCAAGATCGGCAAGGCCGGCCGCGCCTACGTGGTCGACTCCCGCGGGAACCTGATCGCGCACCCCGACATCAGCCTGGTCTTGCAGAAAACCGACCTCTCCTCCCTGCCCTACTTCCGCGCCGCCGCCACCGCCAAGGCGCCGGGCGGCGAAGCCGAGACGGCCACGATCGCGCGCGACCTCCAGGGCCACCAGGTCCTGACGGCCTACGCGCCCATCGCGCCGCTCGGCTGGCTTGTCTTTGTGGACCTGCCGCTCGGCGAGGCCTTCGCCCCGCTCTACGCGTCGATGCTGCGGACGGGCGCGCTCCTGCTCGTCGGCCTGGCGCTCTCGGTGGCGGCGAGCCTGGTGCTGGCCCGCCGCATGGTCACGCCGATCCAGGCCGTGCAGGCCGGCGCGGCGCGGATCGGTGCCGGGGCCCTGGAGCAGCGGATCGAGGTCAGGACCGGCGACGAGCTGGAGGCGCTGGCCGAGGAGTTCAACCGCATGGCGAGCCGGCTCCGGGACTCGTACGGCCGCCTGGAGCAGAAGGTGGCGGAGCGGACGCGCGAGCTGAGCGAGGCGCTCGAACGGCAGATGGCGACGGGCGAGGTGCTGCGGATCCTCAGCAGCTCTCCCACGGACCTGCAGCCGGTCTTCGACACGATCCTCGCCAATGCCACGCGGCTCTGCGGGGCCCAGCTCGGCGCGCTCCACCTGTACGAGGACGGGGCGTTCGTCGTGGTCGCACTCGCCGGCGCCACTCGCGGGTTCGCGGATTTCCTGCGCCAGCGGCCCCTCCGACCCGGTCCCGGCACCGGCCTGGGTCGGCTGCTGCAGGACGGCCGGCCGGTTCACATCCCCGACCTGAAAGCCGAGCCGGCGTACGCGGCCGGCGACCCTCTGCGCGTGGTCTCGGTGGACGTCGAGGGCGCGCGTACCCTCCTCGCCGTCCCGATGCTCAAGGACCAGGCTCTCGTCGGCACGATCACGATCTACCGGCGGGAGGTCCGGCCGTTCGGCGATAAGCAGATCGAGCTGCTGAAGACGTTCGCGGATCAAGCCGTCATCGCTATCGAGAACGTGCGGCTCTTCCAGGAGCTGCAGGCGCGCACCCAGGAGCTGGCCCGCTCGGTGGAGGAACTACGGGCCCTCGGCGAGGTCGGCCAGGCGGTCAGCTCGACGCTCGATCTCCAGAACGTCCTCGCCACCGTCGCGGCCCACGCCGTTCGGCTGTCAGGGACCGACGCCGGGGCGATCTACGAGTTCGACGAAGCGTCCCGCGAGTTCCACCTGCGGGCGACGCACCAGATGAGCGGAGAGCTGATCGAGGCCATCCGCGAAGCGCGCATCCGCCTCGGTGAAACCGGCGTCGGGCAGGCCGCGGTCAGGCGCGCGCCGGTGCAGATCCCCGACATCCTGGACGTGCCCAGCTATCCCCTTCGCGATGTCCTCGCGCGCGCCGGGTTCAGGGCCGTGCTGGCTGTCCCCATCTTCAGGGAGGATGCGATCATCGGCGGGCTCGTCGTCCGCCGGAGAGCGCCCGGAACGTTCCCGAAGGAGATCCTCGACCTGCTCGAGACGTTCGCCAGCCAGTCCGCCCTGGCCATCCAGAACGCCCGGCTCTTCCGGGAGGTCGACGACAAGAGCCGCCAGCTCGAGGTCGCCAACCGCCACAAGTCCGAGTTCCTCGCCAACATGTCCCACGAGCTGCGCACGCCCCTCAACGCCGTCATCGGCTTCTCCGAGGTCCTCCTCGAGCGGATGTTCGGTGGGCTCAACGACAAGCAGGCCGAGTACCTCCAGGACATCCTGGACTCGGGCCGCCACCTCCTCTCCCTCATCAACGACATCCTCGACCTCTCCAAGGTCGAGGCCGGGCGCATGGAGCTGGAACTGGCCCCGTTCGACCTACCCCTCGCCCTCGACAACGCGCTCACGCTCGTCCGCGAGCGGGCCGCCCGCCACGGCATCGCTCTCGACCTCGCCGTCGCCGACGGTCTCGGCCCCGTCGTCGCCGACGAGCGCAAGGTCAAGCAGGTCCTCCTCAACCTCCTCTCCAACGCCGTGAAGTTCACCCCCGAGGGCGGGCGGGTCACGCTCGCGGCGAAGCGCGCCGACGGCGGCATCCAGATCTCCGTCGCCGACACCGGCGTCGGCATCGCCCCCGAGGACCAGGAGGCTATCTTCGAGGAGTTCCGCCAGGTGGGGACCGACGCCGCTCGGAAGCGCGAGGGCACCGGGCTCGGCCTGACCCTGACCAGGAAGCTGGTCGAGCTGCACGGCGGGCGGATCCGGGTCGAGAGCGAAGTTGGCAAAGGCTCCACCTTCACCGTGAGCCTTCCGGTGAGATCGTGAGCGGGACGGCGCGATCCTGACCGGATCGGCTGGTGCCGCATGCTAAATGGCCCCGCTTCGGGGGGAACACTCACGGGCGCGACCGCCGCGCGGTCGGCCGTCAGGTGACACCATGGCCGGCGAGCTGATCTTGATCGTCGAGGACAACGAAAAGAACCGGAAGCTCGTGCGCGACGTTCTGCAGTTCAAGGGCTACCAGACCGTCGAGACCGAGACCGGCGAGGAGGCCGTCCACCTCGCCCGGACGCTCCGGCCCGCGCTGATCCTCATGGACATCCAGCTCCCGGGCATCGACGGGATCGCCGCGCTCGCGCGCCTGCGGGCGGAGCCGGAGACGCGCGCGATCCCCGTCATCGCCGTCACCGCGTCGGCGATGACGCACAACCGCCAGAAGATCATGGCGTCCGGGTTCGATGGCTATCAGTCCAAGCCGATCCAGGTCAAGAACTTCCTCCAGGCGGTCGAGCAGATGCTCGCGCGCGGCCGGGGCGCGGGAGGTGCCACATGAGCCTGCCCGCGAAGATCCTCGTGGTGGACGACACCTCCCGGAACGTCAAGCTCCTGGCCGACCTGCTCGCCGCGAAGGGGTACACCGTCGCGACGGCGGACTCCGGACCGGCGGCGCTCAAGCAGATCGAGAGCGAGCCGCCGGACCTGGTTCTGCTCGACGTCGTCATGCCCGGGATGACCGGGTACGAGGTGTGCCGCAAGATCCGGGAGAACCCGGCCACCGGCATCCTGCCCGTCGTCATGGTGACCGCGCTCGATCCGGCAGAGGAGCGGGTCAACGGGCTCGAGGCCGGCGCCGACGATTTCCTCACCAAGCCCATCAACCAGCCGGAGCTGCTGGCCCGCGTGCGCTCGCTCCTCCGGATCAAGCACCTCTACGACACGGTGCAGGCCCAGGCGGGCCAGCTCGCCGACTGGAACCAGACCCTCGAGCGGCGCGTCCAGGAGCAGGTCGCGCAGCTCGAGCGCCTCGGCCG
>JACQCN010000065.1 GCA_016201575.1 Candidatus Rokuibacteriota bacterium
CGCCCGCGCCCGCCACTGACGCGCGCCCGCCGCTAAATCGTCGGCGCACGCGGCGGGCGGGTCCTGGCGCGGTGGGCGCCCCGTCCGTCCTCGCTCGATACCCCACTCGCTGCGGGCGGGCGGGGCTGCCTGCCGCGCCACCCGCCCGACTCCCCGAGCCTTTCGGGAATAATCCGGTCCAGGGGGAGGTTCGGAGGGAGCCGTCGAGGTCCCCTCCGACTGTCGTACGGCATCGTGACGGTCGTGCTGTCGCCGCTCGCGGAGATCGTGTAGGTCCCGTCGGGATCGGCGTGGTCGAGGGTCGCCGAATTCCGACGGCGGCGTCACCGACACGTCCGCGCGATGCCACTGCCATCGGGCGTCGGCGCGGCGAGCGGTCAGAACATCGGGCGCTCGACGTAGGTGCCGAAGACCTGGCGCAGGCGGCTCACGATCTCGCCCATCGACGCCCGCGCCTTCACCAGCTCGATCGTGACCGGCATCAGGCTGGCGGCGGGGTCTCGCGCCTCGCGCTCCAGCCGGTCGAGCAGCGCCGCCACGCGGGCGTTGTCGCGGCGGCGGCGCACCTCGCGGAGCCGGGCCACCTGCCGGGCCTCGACTTCGGCGTCGATCTTGTGGATCGCGATCGGCGTCTCGGGGGCGGGCTCGACGTACTTGTTCACGCCGATCACGACGTGCTCGCCCGAGGCCTTGCGGCGGGCCACCTCGTAGGCGGTGTCGGCGATCTCGCGCTGGAACCAGCCGTCCTCGATGGCCTTGATGGTGCCGCCCATCTCGTCCACCTTCTTCAGGATGGCGAAGACCTCGGCCTCGATCCGGGTGGTCAGCGCCTCCACGTAGAAGGAGCCGCCCAGCGGGTCCGCCACGTTGGGCACCCGCGTCTCCTCCGCCAGGATCTGCTGCGTGCGGAGGGCGATCTTCATCGCCTCCTCCGACGGGATCGCGAAGGCCTCGTCGAGGCCATTGGTGTGCAGCGACTGCGCGCCGCCGAGCACGGCCGACAGTGCCTGCAGGGCGGTGCGGATGATGTTGTTCACCGGCTGGGCCTTGGTGAGGGTGATGGCCGCGGTCTGGCAGTGGAAGCGCAGACGCATCGACTCCGGCTTCCGCGCGCCGAAGCGCTCCTTCATGATCTTGGCCCAGACGCGCCGGGCGGCGCGGAACTTGGCCACCTCCTCGAAGAAGTCGGCCTGGGCGACGAAGTAGAACGCCAGCCGCGGGGCGAAGGCGTCGACGGCCACGCCGGCGCGGGTGACCTCCTCGACGTAGGCGATCCCGTTGGCCATCGTGAAGGCCACCTCCTGCACGGAGTTCGCGCCCGCCTCGGAGATGTGGTAGCCGCTGATGTTGATCGGGTTGTAGCGCGCCATCCGCTCCGCGCCGAAGACGATCATGTCGCGCATGATCCGCATCGACGGGTGGATGGGGAAGATCCACTCCTTCTGCGCGATGTACTCCTTCAGGATGTCGGCCTGGACCGTGCCCGAGAGCCGGTCGAGGTCGTAGCCGCGCGCTTCCGCCGCGGCCACGTACATGGCCAGGAGGATCCACGCCGTCGGGTTGATCGTCATCGAGACGGAAATCTTCTCGAGGTCGATCCCCTCGAAGAGCGCCAGCGCGTCATCGAGCGTGTCGACGGCCACGCCCTCGCGGCCGACCTCGCCGAGGGCGCGCGGGTCGTCGGAGTCGTAGCCCATGAGCGTCGGCATGTCGAAGTCGACGGAGAGGCCGGTCTGCCCCTGCTCGATCAGGTAGCGGAAGCGGCGGTTGGTGTCCTCGCCGGTGCCGAAGCCGGCGATCTGGCGCATGGTCCACAGCCGGCCGCGGTACATCGTCGGGTAGGGCCCGCGCGTGAACGGGTAGCGGCCGGGCAGCCCGATCTCCTCGACCGGCGTGCCCGCGACGTCCTCGGGCGTGTAGACGCGCTGCACCGGGATCCCCGAGCCCGTCCGGTACTCGGGCCGCGACTCCGGCTGGCGCTCGAGGAAGGCGCGCAGCTCGCCCGCCTCCCAGTCCTCGCGCATCTTCCGCACCCGCTCGATCGCGTCAGGGTCGAACATCAGGGCCTCCTTATGCCTTCGGCCAGGATCGCCCGCGCGCAGGCGTGAGGCGCCAGCTCGCGCCGGGCCACCCGCTCGAGGAGCCGGCCGGCCGCGGCGCTCTTCGGCCGCACCACCGCCTCGGCGGCCAAGTCCTGCGCGATCTTGAGCACGCGCGCCTCGGCGATGCGGGCGCGCCGCCGCTCCAGCTCGCCCGAGGTCTTGAGAGCGGCCATGTGGCTCGCGAGCGCGTCGAGGATCGGCTCGATGCCCTCCTCCTGGGCGGCGACGCACGACAGCACCGGCGGCACCCAGACGCCGGCGGCGGCCGGCATCAGCGCGAGCATCGTGCGGAGCTCGGCCACGGTCCGGCTGGCTCCTTCGCGGTCCGCCTTGTTCACCACGTGGACGTCGGCGATCTCGAGGACGCCGGCCTTGAGGGCCTGGATGTCGTCGCCGAGGCCGGGGACGCTCACGACGATGACCGAGTGGGCGATGCGCATCACGTCGACCTCGTCCTGCCCCACGCCGACGGTCTCGACGAGCACCAGGCTCCGGCCGGCGGCGTCCATCAGGTCGACGGCGTCGGCGGCCGCCCGGCAGAGCCCGCCGAGGGCCCCCCGCGTGGCCATGCTGCGGATGAAGACGCCGGGGTCGAGGGCGAGGTCGTTCATGCGGATGCGGTCGCCGAGGATCGCGCCGCCGGTGAACGGCGACGAGGGGTCCACCGCGACGATGCCCAGGGTGAGATCGCGGGCGCGGGCGGCCCGGGCGAGGGCGCGCGCCAGCGTGCTCTTCCCGCTGCCCGGGCCCCCGGTGAGGCCGACGATGTGCGCGCGCCCGGTGTGCGGGTAGAGTGCGGTGGAGAGCGCCTCCGCCCGCGGCCCGCCGGCCTCGATCCAGGTGAGGCCGCGGGCGAGCCCGCGCGTCGACCCCTCCAGGATCTTCGCGGCCAGATCGGTCACGTCGGTCGTCGTCATCGGCCCTCGGTTCCAAAATACGCGAGCGGCTGGCGGTCGGGTACCCGCGCGAGGCCGCGCTTCAGGTCGGGGCTGGCGGCGTCGACGTCGGTCACCACGTCGACCAGCGCGGGCATCCCGGCGTCGAGGGCGCGGCGCACGGCCTTTTCGATCTCGCCCGGCTCGGTCACGCGCTCGCCGTGGCCACCGAGAGCCCGGGCGACGAGGTCGAAGCGGCAGTCGCGCAGCAAGGTGCCGATCACCCGGTCCGCGCCGAAGTCCTCCCGCTGGCTGTTCCGCTCGATGCCCCACGCCGCGTTGTTCGAGACGACGACCACGATCGGCAGCCGGTGGCGCACCGCCGTGTCGAACTCCATCAGGTTGATGCCGAGGGCGCCGTCGCCCGAGATGCACACGACGGGCGCCGCCGGCCGGGCGAGCTTCGCCGCGTTGGCGAAGGGCAGGCCGACGCCGAGGCAGCCGTAGGGACCCGGATCGAGGAAGCGCCCGGGCTCGTCCGGCTCGACGGCGAGGCGGCCGAACGAGAGGATGTCGCCGCCGTCGAGCACGAAGGTGGTCCCGGGCGGCGCCGCCCGCGTCACGTCGCGGCAGAGGCGCAGCGGGTGGATCGGGCGCGCCTCGGAGGCGGCGTCGCGGGCCAGCGCCGCCCG
>JACQCN010000441.1 GCA_016201575.1 Candidatus Rokuibacteriota bacterium
GTCGATGCCGATGCCGCGCGCGGCGAGCGCCCGGGGATCGACCTGCACGCGCACCGCGTACTTCTGCGAGCCGAAGACCGTCACCTGGGCCACGCCGCTGATCGTGGAGATGCGCTGGGCGAGCATGGTCGAGGCGTACTCGTCCACGGTGTAGAGCGGCAGGGTCGGCGAGCTCATAGCGAGGTAGAGCACCGGCTGGTCGGCGGGGTTCACCTTCTGGTACGTGGGCGGCGCCGGCATCTGCGGCGGCAGCAGCTTCTGCGCCTGGGTGACGGCCGCCCCGATGTCCTGGGCGGCCGCGTCGATGTTGCGCTCGAGGCTGAACTGCACGGTGATCTGCGTGAGCCCGAGCGCGCTCGTCGAGGTGATCGAGGTCACGCCCGCGATCGTGGTGAACTGCCGCTCCAGCGGGGTGGCCACCGCCGACGCCATGGTCTCCGGGCTCGCTCCCGGGACGCTGGCCGTCACCAGGATCGTGGGCAGGTCCACGTTGGGCAGGTCGCTGACGGGCAGGAGCCGGTAGGCCATGAGCCCGAAGATGACGATGCCGAGCATCACCAGCGTCGTCATCACCGGACGCCGGATGAAGAGCTGGGGGCTCATCTCCGCGTCATCTAGCGGTGCGGGACGGGCGCGAGCGGCTCGACGACCTTCCCGTTGGTCGGCGCCTCGGTGACCCGGGGGAAGCCGCGGCCGAAGCGGCCCGGCCGGCGCCACCCGGGCGAGCGGACCATCCGCTGGAGCGAGTCCAGGTACAGGTAGACGACCGGCGTGATGTAGAGGGTCAGCAGCTGCGACACGAGGAGCCCGCCGACCACGGCCATGCCGAGGGTCCGGCGCGAGGAGGCGCCGGCGCCGAGGCCGAGGGCGATCGGCAGCGTGCCCACGAGGGCGGCCATGGTCGTCATCATGATGGGCCGGAAGCGGCGCACGCAGCCCTCGTAGATCGCCGTCGCCGGGCTCTTGCCCCCCCGCTCCGCGTCCAGCGCGAAGTCGATCATCATGATCGCGTTCTTCTTCACGATGCCGATCAGCATGACGATGCCCACGTACCCGTAGACGTTCATCTCCGACCCGAAGATCAGCAGCGTCAGGAGCGCGCCGGCGCCGGCGGCGGGGAGGCCGGACAGGATCGTGAGGGGGTGGATGAAGCTCTCGTAGAGGATGCCGAGGACCAGGTAGATCACGAGCACGGCGACGAGGAGCAGCATCCCCAGCCCCTTCAGCGACGACTCGAAGGCCTGGGCGGTGCCCTGGAATCGTCCCGACAGCGTGGCCGGCATCCGCAGCTCGCGCTGGAGGCCCTGCACCTGGGCGACGGCGTCGCCCAGCGCGACGCCGGGCTTCAGGTTGAAGGAGACGGTGACGGCGGGGAGCTGGCCCAGGTGACTGACGGTGAGCGGGCCCACCGTGAGCTTGAGGTCGGCCACCGCGCTCAGGGGCACCAGGCGCCCCGAGTCCGAGCGGACGTAGAGCATGGAGAGCGCGGCCGGGTCCCGCTGGTACCGGGGATCGAGCTCCATGATCACCCAGTACTCGTTCTGCGGCGTGTAGATGGTCGAGACCTGGCGGGAGCCGTAGGCGTCGTAGAGGGCGTTCTCGATCTGGGCCACCGTCACGCCCATCGTCGCGGCCTTGTTGCGGTCGATGTTCACCAGGACCTGGGGACTCCGGATCATGAGGTCGGTGTTGACGTCGGTGAGCCCCGGGAGCTCCCGCATCTTGGCCTCGACGATGGGCACCCAGTGGTAGAGCTCCTGGAGGTCCGTGCTCTGCAGCGTGTACTGGTAGAGCGCCTTGCTCAGCGATCCTCCGATCCGGATGGGGGGGATATTCTGCATGAAGACGCGCATCCCGAGGACCTTGGCGATCTTGGGCCGGAACTCCTGGATCACCTGCTCGACGTCCGGGCGCTGGGAGCGCGGCTTGAGGTGGAAGAAGACGCGGCCCTGGTTGGGGAGGATGGCGATCGTGCTGCCGCCGATCGCCGAGTACCAGTCCTCGACGTAGGGGTCCTCGGCCACGATCTGGGCGACCTGCTTCTGGTGCTCGAGCAGCGACTCGAACGAGATGTCCTGGGACCCCTCGGTCACGCCGAAGATCTGGCCGGTGTCCTCGTTGGGGATGAACCCCTTGGGGACGGCGCGGAACAGGTAGCCCGTGGCCACGACGGTGAGGCCGAGCACCGCCAGGGTCAGGCGCCGGTGCCGGAGGGTCCACCGCAGCGTCCGCTCGTAGAGGCGGAGCATGCCGTTGAACACGCCCTCGGAGGCCCGGTAGAGCCGCCCGTGGGTCTCGCGTGGCGGCGAGAGGAACCGGCTACACACCATCGGCGTCAGCGTCAGGGACACGAAGCCCGACACGAGCACCGCGGCCCCGATGGTGACCGCGAACTCGTGGAGGAGGCGGCCCACCACGCCGCCCATGAAGAACACCGGGATGAACACGGCGGCGAGCGACAGCGTCATCGAGACGATGGTGAAGGCGATCTCGCGGGACCCCCGCAGCGCCGCCTGGAACCGCGGCACCCCCGCCTCCACGTGGCGGGAGATGTTCTCCAGCATGACGATCGCGTCGTCCACCACGAAGCCGACCGAGAGCGTCAGCGCCATCAGGGACAGGATGTCGATCTGGTAGCCGAAAAGGTACATCACGCTGAAGGTGCCCATGATCGACATCGGCACGGCCAGGCTCGGGATGACGGTCGCGGAGAGGTTGCGCAGGAACAGGAAGATGACGAGCACGACGAGCACGATGGTCACGAGCAGCGTGAGCTCCACGTCCCGGACCGCCTCGCGGATGGATACCGAGCGGTCGTAGAGGATGTGGAGGCCGACCGAGGGGTGCATCTTCTCCTTGAAGGTCGGGATCAGCCGCTTGATCGCGTCGACGATCTCGATGGTGTTGGTGCCCGGCTGGCGCTGGATGGCGAGGAGGACGGTGCGGGAGCCGTTGTACCAGGCCGCCGCCTTGTCGAGCTGCACGCTGTCGAGCACCTGGCCGATCTGCTCGAGGCGCACCGGCGCGCCGTTGCGGTAGGTCACCACCAGTGGCCGGTACGCGGCCGCGTTCATGAGCTGGCCGGTGGCCTGGACGGTGAGAGCCTGGTGGGGGCCGTAGAGCGTGCCCGTCGGCTGGTTCACGTTGCCCTGGGCGATCGCCTGCCGGACCTCGTCGATCCCGATGCCCCGCGTGGCCAGGGCGTTGGGGTCGAGCTGCACGCGCACCGCGTACTTCTGGGCGCCCAGGATCTGGACCTGGGCCACGCCGCTCACCGTGGAGATCTTCTGGGCGACGAGCGTCTCCGCGTACTCGTCGACCACGTACAGCGGCAGCTCCGGCGAGGTCAGGGCCATGTAGAGGATCGGCTGGTCCGCCGGGTTCACCTTCTGATACGTGGGCGGCGTGGGCATGCCGGTCGGCAGCAGGCCCGCGGCCTTGGCGATGGCGGCGCGCACGTCCTGGGCGGCCGAGTCGATGTCGCGGTCGAGGCTGAACTGCAGCGTGATCTGCGTGATCCCGAGGGCGCTGGTCGAGGTCATCGAGTCGAGCCCGGCGATCGTCGTGAACTGCCGCTCGAGCGGGGTGGCCACGGTGGCCGCCATGGTCTCGGGGCTGGCGCCGGGAAGGCTGGCCGACACGGTGATCGTCGGGAAGTCCACGTTCGGCAGGTCGTTCACCGGCAGCAGCCGGAAGGACATGATGCCGAGCAGGACGATGCCCAGCATGACGAGGGTCGTCATGACGGGCCGCCGGATGAAGAGCTCGGGGCTCATCCGGCCTTCGGCGCGGGCGGGACGGTCTTGATGACGACCTTGCCGCCCGGGAGCAGGCGCGCCTGGCCGTCGGTCACCACCCGCTCGCCGGGCTTGACGCCCTTGGCGATCACGGTCTCGTGCTGCTCGAGGGTCCGGCCCGGCGTGACCGGGCGCGACTCGACGGACAGGTCGGGCTTGACGACGAACACGTAGGCGCCCTTCTGGCCCGTCTGGACCGCCTGCGACGGCACCACCAGCGCGTTAATCTCGTTGGTGAGCGTCAGGACGACGTCGACGAACTGCCCCGGCCAGAGTGCGTTGTCGGTGTTGGCGAACATCCCCTTGAGCTGGATGGTGCCGGTGGTCGTGTCGACCGTGTTGTTGACGAAGCTGAGCGCGCCCTGTGCGCGCGCGCCGCCGGCCTGCGGGACCACCGCCTCCACCGTGAGCGTCCCGGCCGCGCGGTACTTCCTGATGGCCTCCAGGTTCTGCTCCGGCACGGCGAAGCTCACGTAGATCGGGTGGACCTGGTTGATCACCAGCAGCGGGTTGTCCGGGTTCGCCTTGACGACGTTCCCGGCGTGGACCAGGAGGTCGCCGGCCCGCCCGTCGATGGGCGAGCGGATGGAGCAGTACCCGAGCTGGAGCCGGGCGTTGTCCACGGCCGCCTGGTCGGCCCGGATGGCGGCCTCGGCGTTGCTCACCGCGGCCTGGGTCGCGATGACCTGGGCCTTGGCGTCCTCGACGGCGGCCTCGGAGGCCTGCACCGTCGCCTCCATCGCCCGAGCGGTGGTGACGATCTGGTCGTACTGCTCCTTGGCCACGAACTCCTTGCGGACCAGTTCCTCATAGCGCCGCACCTGCACGCGGGCGTTCTCGACCTGGGCCATGTCGCGCGCGAGATTGGCTTCCGCCTGCTTCCGCGCTGCCGTCTTCTCGCCGAGGTTGGCGGTGGCCTGCCGGAGCTGTGCCGCGTCCCGCGCGAGGTTGGCCTCCGCCTGGCGGAGCGAGGCCTCGAGCGGCCGCGGATCGATGCTGAAGAGCAGATCGCCCTTCCGCACGTCCTGCCCCGGCGTGATGGGCACGCGGACGATCTCGCCGCTGATCTGCGGCTTGACCGAGACGACGGAGTAGGCCTCGACGTTGCCGA
>JACQCN010000442.1 GCA_016201575.1 Candidatus Rokuibacteriota bacterium
GCCCGGCGCGCGATCTCCCCCGCCCCGGCCGGCTCGAGCGTGGCCCCCAGGATGGCCGCCGAGCGCGTGACGATGCGGCCCAGCTCCTGCTCGGAGTAGAAATCGAGGTGGTGGAAGATGCCGAAGCGCTCCCGCAGCGGGGCCGAGAGCATGCCGGGCCGCGTGGTGGCCGCCACCAGCGTGAACGGCTGCAGCGCGTACTTGAGCGTGCGCGCGTGGAGGCCCTTGTCGATCACGAAGTTGACCGTGAAGTCCTCCATCGCGGGGTACAGCAGCTCCTCGACCACGCGGGGCAGCCGGTGGACCTCGTCGATGAAGAGGACGTCGTGGGCCGTCAGGTTCGTCACGATGCCCATGAGGTCGGCGCCGCGCTCCAGCGCCGGGCCCGACGTCGTCACGATCTGGGCGCCCATCTCGTTGGTGAGGATCGTCGCCAGCGAGGTCTTGCCGACACCGGGCGGCCCGTAGAGGAGGACGTGGTCGAGCGCGTCGCCGCGCTGCCGGGCGGCCTCCACCGACACCCGCAGGCTCTCGACGGCGGCGCGCTGGCCCACGAAGTCGTCGAAGCGCTGGGGCCGCAGCTGGCGCTCGACCTGCGCCTCCTCGGGCAGCGCCTCGCGGCTCAGGATGCCGGCCTCGCCCATCACTGCTTGACCCCGCGGTAGATCTCGTCGAACAGCTCTTCCGGCGTGGCGATGTCCGGCCGCCGCGCGAACGCGTCGGTGATGAGCTGCGAGGCCTCGCCGGGGCGGTGCCCGAGCTGCTTGACGAGCACGTCCCAGACCAGCGAGCGGAGCCCCTCGTCGCCGCCGGCTGGGGCCCCGGCGCCCCCGCGCGCGGGCTCAGGCGTCGCCGGCTCGCCGTCGCGGGCCAGGGCGAACTTCGAGACCTTGGCCTGGAGCTGGGCGACGATGTTCTTCGCCTTCTGGGGCCCGATCCCCGGGAGCTGGCGCAGGTAGCGCTCGTCCTGGCGGGCGATGGCGGCGGCCAGCTCCGCGACCGGCGCCACCAGGGCGCGGGCGGCGACGAGCGGCCCGATGTCCTTCACGGTGATCAGCTTCTCGAAGAACTCGCGGTCGAGGTCGGAGACGAACCCGATCAGGATGGGCCTCGGCTGGTCCCGCGTGGCGTGATAGTGGATGGACAGCTCGACCTCGTCCGCGTGCCCGAGCCCCTTCATGGCGACCGGGGGCAGGAAGACCTCGTAGCCGACGCCGCCGCACTCCACGATCACCCGGTCCTCGAGCCGCCGGCGGAGCCGGCCCCGGAGCAAGGCGATCACAGCCGCCCCAGGACGCGCGACATCCCGATGAGGGCCAGGCTGAGCGAGTCCGCCACGTGGGAGGGCCGCGGCGCCTCCGGGAGGCCCAGGCGCGCCTGCACGCCCCGCTGCACCTGGGCTTTCGTGGCGGCGCCGTTGGCCGTGATCGCGCGTTTCACCTCGGCCGGCGCCAGAGCCAGCACCGCGACGCCCCGCTCGGCCGCCGCGAGATAGATGACGCCGCGGGCGTGACCCATGAGGATGGCCGTGCGCGGGAACTTGTACTCCGCGTAGAGGTCCTCGACCACGAGGAGCGCGGGCGCGTGCTTCTCGAGAAGGTTCCGCACGGCGTCGTGAATTTCCTGCAGGCGCGCCT
The DNA here is from genome assembly GCA_016201575.1 of Candidatus Rokuibacteriota bacterium. Taxonomy (GTDB): domain Bacteria; phylum Methylomirabilota; class Methylomirabilia; order Rokubacteriales; family CSP1-6; genus AR9. The sequence continues at coordinate 1,638 of JACQCN010000442.1, forward strand.
CCAGGCGCTCGTCGGCGGGCGTGCTGATGACGCCGGCGTCGACCACCGCGACCCCCCCCGGGGCGGGTCTCCAGGCACCCGTAGCCGGTGGCGACGAGGCCGGGATCGACGCCCACGACGCGGAGCACCGGCCGGGACCGCGCGGAACTGGGCGGGTGCCGGACTGCCCTCCGTTCGAGCGCCGGCTCCCCCGGCGCAATACCAGGGGGGAGGTTCGGAAGGGGGGCGGAGCCCCCCTCCGAGCTCTTAGGCGGCGGAAATCGCCTCGAGGACCTCGTCGGGAACGTCGTAGTTGGCGTACACCGCCTGGACGTCGTCGTGCTCCTCCAGCGCGTCGATGAGCCGCAACACGGCCTGCGCGTCCTTGCCCTCGACACGGACGGTCGACTGGGGGACGAACTGCACCGCCGCGTCGACCACGGGCATGCCCTTTTCCTCGAGGGCGCCGCGCACGGCCTCCATTTCAGCAGGAGCCGTCGTGATCTCGTAAACTTTTTCGACGCGCCGCATGTCGGCGGCGCCCGCGTCGAGCGCCACGGCGAGCACGTCGTCCTCCTTGACCTTCTCGGCGTCCACGTGGATCACGCCCTTGCGCTCGAACATCCACGCGACCGAGCCCGACGCGCCCATGTTGCCGCCGTGCTTCTCGAAGGCGTGCCGGACCTCGGGGGCGGTCCGGTGGCGGTTGTCGGTGAGGACCTGGATCATGACCGCGACCCCGCCAGGGGCGTAGCCCTCGTAGGTGATCTCCTCGTAGGACTCGCCCGGCAGCTCCCCCGTCCCCTTCTGGATGGCGCGCTTGATGTTGTCGGCCGGCATGTTGGCGGCGCGCGC
>JACQCN010000443.1 GCA_016201575.1 Candidatus Rokuibacteriota bacterium
GGCGATCCCCGTGACCCACGGCGCGGGTGAGACGGTCGAGGTAGTCCCGGAAGTGCCGTTCGCGGGCATCTCGTGTCTTGGCCATACCCGGAGGCTGTCATGGTACCTCCGGGAACTCCTAACTTTTGTGACACAGTAGTACTAGTCGCCGTCGGCCGCGGGGCCCTTCTCCGTTCCATTGCACCTGAGGCCACGGAGCGGCTGCTCGGATGGCTGGGCAGCGTCAGACGGAATACCGGGCCGATCGTCACCACGACCGAGGCCCCACATTTCCGTCGGGTGAGCCTCGAGCGAGGCCACCGCGACCGCCGAGAGCAGTGTGGCCCCGACCAGTCATCGGGAATCCGCGATGGCAACGGAATCATGTTTATATCGCACGATGGCGAGGTGTACCCGTCGGGGTTCCTCCCGCTCAGTGCGGGAAACGTGAGGAGAATCCACCCGGTGGAGATCTACCGGACATCCCGCTTGTTCCGTTCGCTGCGCGACGTGGAAGGTTTCCGTGGCCGATGCGGTGCGTGCCAGTATCGCCGGATCTGTGGTGGATCACGCGCACGTGCCTTTACGACGATTGGCGACTGTCTCGGCGAGGATCCGCTCTGCGTCTTCCAGCCGGCACGGACGACTGTATGAAGGCCCATACACGTGGATCCACCAGTAAGGTCGCGTCGGCCTGGCCGGGCAACCATTCCGCCAGCCGGCTTCTCCCCGGGGAGGAAGGAACGATGACACGGGTATCCATCAGTGAGGCGCGCAGGCGGCACTCGTCGCGGACGTGCGTCGGGCGCACCATCGAAAGGCCGGCTTCATGGCCGACTTCGAGAGGCTCGCCGCTGGCCACGGCCCGACCGACGAGCCGTCGTTCCTCGAGCGAGCGCGGAGCCGCTGGTCGGCGCGAGAGAAGTCATGACCGCCGCGAAGAAGAGCATGACCTGGGAGGAAGAGGACTGGGTCGACAGGACGCTGTCTCTCATCGCCGGCCCGAAGACTGATGCCCGAGTCCTGACGCCGTTCGACCGCCGGCTTTGCCGGCGCCATCCCGGGGGGAGGTTCGGAAGGGGCGCGGAGCCCCCTCCGAGCGATTTCGAGCGCGGGCTTTGCCGACGCTACCGAGCGGGGGGAGGTTAGGAAGGGGGGCGCTGCCCCCCTCCGAGATTGCGGCGCTCGATGATCGTGTCGACGAGCGTGTGCGAGAGCGCCAGGTGCGTGACCTCCACGTGGCCGTAGGACATCGAGGGCACGTAGAAGTTCAGCTCGCCGCGGGAGCGGAGCGGGTTGTCGGGGCGGAAGCCTGACAGCGTGATGACCCGGCAGCCCGTCCGCCGGCCGGCGTCGGCGCCGCGGAGGATGTTGTCGGACTTGCCCGAGCTGGAGATGGCCAGCAGCACGTCGCCGGCGTCGGCGAACATCTCGATCGGCTTCTCGAAGACCTCGGGGTAGCTGTAGTCGTTGCTGATCGCGGTGAGGAGCGCGAGGTCGTTGAAGGTCACCGCGCGCATGCCGCCGTTCTTCCAGTAATCGAGCGCCTGGTGGCTCCCGATGGCCGCGCTGGCGCCGTTGCCGATGAACATCACCTTGAGCCCGGTCCTGGTCTGGGTGGTGAGGATCGACACCGCGCGCTCGAACCCCTCGTCGAGACTCATCGTCCGGCCGTCGCCGTCGGTGACCTCGACCGCGGTCATCGCCCGCCCCAGCTCCCGGAGGTATCCCGTCATCGTCATTTCAAAAGCGCCGTGATGAACTTGAACAGCGGCACCGGCTCGACGGCCGTGCGGTTGCCGATGATGCGGACGGCGAGGGCGCCGACCGCGTTGCCGACGAAGCCGACCAGCTCGGCGGGGTAGCCGCCGGCGGCGCAGGGCGCGGTGATGGCGAGGTAGGCGTCGCCGGCGCCGATGCGGTCCACCACCTCGCGCGACAGCACCGGCACTTCGAAGAAGCCTTCCTGCTCCTCGTAGGCCATCGACCCGTGATGGCCCCGCGTGATCGTGATCCGCCGGGCGGCCAGGTCCTTGGCCACGCGCCGGATGATGTCCTGCATCGGGCTCGTCCGGTCGTGCATGGCCAGCCGCACCTCGGGCTCGTCGATGCAGACGTAGTCCGCGCGCGGATACTTGGTGATCAGATTGAACCCCGTGTTGGCGCTGTTGGTCTGCACGTTGACGGCGAGGAAGCGGGACTCGCCGGCCAGCTGCAGGATCAGGTCGCGATTGAGGAAGCCGTGCCCGTAATCGGCCACGAGCACGAGGTCGTACTGGTCGAGGACGCCGCGCAGGTAGCTCGCGATCTGGTCGGCGAGCGACGGCGGTAGCTCGGTGTCGTCGAGGAACGCGATCTCGAACATCTTGTTGAGGAAGGCCTGCTCGACGAACCGCCGCTTGACCGCCGTCCCCGTGTCGGGCCGCACGAAGAACTTCGGCGTGACGTTCGGCTTGAGGCGCTCGCGGATGAAGGCCTCGCGGGAGTCGCGGGCCCCGAGGACGGTCACCACGTCCACGCGCTCGCAGAAGCCGGCCACGTGGTTGGCGCAGGCGAGGATGCCGCCCGCGAAGTGCTCCTCGCGCAGGAAGCGCGTGGCCACCAGCAGCTCCTTCGGCGACTTCCCCATCGACTGCACGTAGTGGTACTCGTCGATGATGGTGTCGCCGATGACCAGGACCCGGATGTCCTTCAGGCCCTTCAGCGCGCCGATCACGGCGTCGGCGGTGTAGCGGGTCCGGAACTCCCGGAGGAAGGCCTGGGCCTCCTCGGGGTAGACGTCGAAGTGCACGTTGAGCAGCCCCGAGGAGCTGAAGGTGATCTCGGTGGTGAAGTGCACGCGCCCGCCGCCCGCCTCCACGGCGAGGCGCTCGTCGTCGATCTTGCCCGTCAGGTCGGCCGCGGAGTCGGCGTAGTCGCTCCCCTTCACGTACACGGCCGGGCCGAGCTTGCGGATCGCGTCGACCGCCGTCGGCGACTCGGTGATCGCCACGTAGTCCACCGACACCAGCGCCGCCAGCGATTCCGCGCGCAGCCGCTGGTTGAACACCGGGCGCCCGGGCCCCTTGTTGACGAAGCGGTCGGGCGTGACGGTGACCACGAGGAGGTCCCCCTCGCGGCGGGCCGCTTCCAGGTGGCGGATGTGGCCGGGATGGAGCAGGTCGAAAACGCCGTGACACTGGACGGCGCGCTTGCCGCGGGCGCGCTCGCGGGAGAGGACCGTGGCGAGTTCGTCGAGCGACAGGATCTTGGCGTCGAGACCACTGTCACGGATCATCCGGGGCCGAGAATAGCATTCAGCGTGCCTTGGGGTCGAGTAAGTCGCGCAGCCCATCCCCCAGCAGGTTCAGGCCCAGGACCGTGAGCGCGATGGCCAGGCCCGGAAATATTGCGAACCAGGGGCTTACGCCGAGAAAGTTCTGGGCCTCCTTCAGCATCAGGCCCCACGACGGATGCGGCGGTTGTGTGCCGAGCCCGAGGTA
>JACQCN010000066.1 GCA_016201575.1 Candidatus Rokuibacteriota bacterium
GCGGCGTAGACCTCCCAGTCCTTCGCCGGCTTCCGATACTCGACGACGTGGCGCACCTCCGGGTTGATGAGCGACATCGGCCACATCCCGGTGGCGATCCGGACCGCCTCCTCGCCCATCTGGGTCTGGGCGCGCTCCCACGCCACTTCCGAGTAGCTCGCGTAGTGGTTCGTCAGGGAGACGTTGTCCATCTTGAGCAGGGGGTTGCTCGGGTCCACGGGCTCCCGCTCGAACACGTCGAGGCCGGCCCCGGCGATCTTCCCGGCCTGCAGCGCCTCGATCAGCGCCGCCTCGTCCACCACCCCGCCCCGCGCGCAGTTGATGACGTAGGCGGTCGGCTTCATCAGCTCGAGCTGCTTGCGGCCGACGATATGGTGGGTCTCCTTGTTCAGGTACACGTGCAGGCTGATGTAGTCGGCGCGGCGGCACACCTCGTCGACGGAGCCGACCATCTCGACCCCGTACTCCGTGGCATCCCAGGACGAGCGGTAGGGGTCGTGGGCGATCACGTGCAGCCCGAACGCGCGCGCCTTGCGGGCAACGGCGCGGCCGATGTTGCCGAGGCCGATGATGCCGAAGGTCTGCCCGGCGATGTGCCCCATGGGCGGGAGGTGCTTCCGCGTCCACATGCCGCTGCGCACGAGCTTGTCGTGCCGGACGAACTTCCGCGCGCACACCAGGAAGTGCATGATCGTGTGGCTCGAGACCTCCTCGGTGCCGAAGGAGGCCGTGTTGGCGAGGACGACGCCGTGGCGCGTGGCCGTCTCGAGGTCGAGCTGGTCGTAGCCGTGACCGAAGGAGACCAGGCCCTTGCAGCGGCCGTTGTTGCCCATGTGCGCGAAGGCGGCCGGGTCGAACCCGTGCCCCTGCGCCATCGCGACGTCCACCCCCTTCACGGCCTCGATCAGGTCGGCGGGAGTCTTGCCCGCGTACCGCTCGACGGTGCCGCCGACGCGCCGGACGGCCCGCGTCTGCTGCTCGATGGTGGAGGTGTCGAACGCGTCCCCGCCGGCGGGGCCGATGTAGAGCACTCGGATCAACTGTGTCACGAGGCCTCCTGCAGGAGCGAGTGGGTCCAGCGGAGGCGATGATAGTCCACCGCGGCGCGAGCGACAACGCGCTCCTTCGGCCCGCACACCACTGCGCGCGTCCGGTCGAGCCAGATTCTCGCCTTGGAGGCGTCGGCGAGCGGCGGCAGTCGGAGCATCACCCCGGTCTCGGCGCCGGCGGCGATCGCGAGCAGGACAGCGGTCGGCGCGAGCGCGGCGCGCGTCAGCCGGCGCGGCCGAGCTGCGTCAGGATGAACGCGTAGTCGAAAGCCAGCTCGCGGAGCGCGTCGTACCGGCCGGAGGCGCCGCCGTGGCCGGCGTCCATGTTGGTCTTGAACAGCAGCCGGGTGTCGTCTTTCATGGCGCGCAGCTTCGCCACCCACTTGGCGGGCTCCCAGTACATCACCTGGCTGTCGTTGAGCGAGGTCTTCACCAGGATCGCCGGGTAGCGGCGCGGCGCCAGGTTGGAGTACGGGCAGTAGGTCTTCATGTACTCGTAGTGCTCGGGGACCTTCGGGTTCCCCCACTCCTCGAACTCGCCCACCGTCAGCGGCAGCGACTCGTCGAGCATCGTGTTGATCACGTCCACGAACGGCACGCGCAGCATCGCCGCCCGGAACAGCTCCGGCCGCAGGTTCAGCGCCGCGCCCACGAGGAGGCCGCCCGCGCTGCCGCCCTCGATGACGAGCCGGTCGGCCGCCGTGTAGCCGGCCACGACCAGGGACTCGGCGGCGGCCACGAAGTCGGTGAACGTGTTGCGCTTGGACAGCATCCGGCCGGCGTCGTGCCAGCGCTTGCCCAGCTCGCCGCCGCCCCGAACGTGGGCGATCGCGAAGCTCACGCCGCGGTCGAGCAGGCTCAGGCGGGTGGACGAGAAGGTCACGGGGTAGGGCAGGCCGTAGGCCCCGTAGCCTGTCAGGAGCATCGGGCTGGTGCCGTCGGGCGGCGTGTCCGCGCGACAGACCAGGGAGATCGGGACGCGCGTGCCGTCGCTCGCCGTCGCGTGGATCCGCTCCGAGCGGTACCGCGACGGGTCGTAGCCGCCCAGGACCTCGGTGCGCTTGAGCAGGACCAGCGCGCGCCCCACCATGTCGTAGTCGTAGACCGAGGACGGCGTGATCAGCGACTGGTAGCGGAAGCGGTAGCGCGCCGTCACGAACTCGGCGTTCGGCTCCGACGAGACCTCGTAGGTGGGCTCCGGGAACTCCACGTGGTGGGACGCCCGGTCGCCGAGCGCGGTGACGCGGAGGCGGATCAGCCCGTCCTCGCGGTCCTGGACCACGTAGTGCTCCGCGAACACGTCGACGTCCTCCAGCATCACGTCCTCGCGGTGGGGGATCAGCTCGGTCCACCGCTCGGGCCGCGGGTCGGAGACGGGCGCGACGACGAGGCGGAAGTTGCGCCGGCCGCCGCCGTTGGTCCGGATGTAGAAGAGGTCGCCGCCGTGGTCGACGGAGTACTCGTGATCCTTCTCGCGGGGCAGGATCACCGCCCAGGGCGCCGTCGGCTGGGCGGCGGGGACGAAGCGGATCTCCGAGCTCGTGAAGCTGGCGGAGGCGGCGAAGACGTAGGCGCGGCTCCGCGAGCGCGCGACGTGGAGCCGGAAGAGCTCGTCCGTCTCCTCGGAGAGCAGAAGGTCCTCGGCGGCCGCGCCCAGCCGGTGGAGCCAGAGCCGGTGCGGGCGCTTGGCGTGATCCTCGGTGACGTAGAGCAGGATCGCGGGGTCGGCCGACCACGCCACCGACGCGACCTTGTCCACGCGGTCGGGCAGCAGCGCGCCCGTGCGCAGGTCCTTCACGTAGAGCGTGTACTCGCGGAAGCCCGTGAAGTCGAGCGTGTAGGCCAGGAGATGGCCGTCGTCGCTGGCCGCGTAGGCGCCGAGGGACAGGAAGGCGTGGCCCTCGGCGAGGGCGTTGAGGTCGAGCGTCACCTCCTCCGGCGCCTCCGGGCTTCCCGCCTTCCGGCAGAGGATCGGGTACTGCTTGCCATTCTCGGTGCGGGAGTAATAGAAGTGGCCGCCCCGCCGGTAGGGCACGCTCTGGTCGTCCTCCTTGATGCGGGCCAGCATCTCCCCGTAGAGCGCCTCCTGGAACGCCTCCGTCGGCTTCATGACCGCGTCGGTGTAGGCGTTCTCGGCCTGCAGGTAGGCGGTGACCTCGGGGTCGTCCTTCTGCCGGAGCCAGAAGTAGTCGTCCTGGCTCGCCTGGCCATGGACGAGGTCGGTCCGGGGCACCTTCTTCGCGACGGGCGGCTGGGTCATGGCTCCCATTATGCCCGTACCGGCCGCCGGCCAGGGCGTCCGGCCCGTGGTGGCCTGGAAGCGCCCTTCCGCGTAGAGCCGGTACCCGGTCTCGTAGAACGCGATCGCGTCCTCGGTGAGCCCCGGCGCGGCGCCGGCCGCCACCTCCCGCAGCTCGTAGTCCCCTGGGCTGACGCGGTGCGCTCGCGCCCGCTTGCGGATGCCGATCCAGAGACGGATCGCGCGCACCGCTACAGCGTGGGCGCGCGGTCGAACCACGGCCGGGCGGCCTCGAGCTGCGCGGCCAGGCGGAAGAGCGTCGCCTCGGCGCCGTAGCGGGCCGCGAGCTGCACCGCGACCGGCAGGCCCCCCGCCGCGGGCCCGAGCGGCAACACGATCGCCGGCTGCCCCGTGATGTTGAACCACACCGTGAACGGGGAGAAGTGGAAGACGCGCCGCCAGTACTCGTCGACGTCCTCCATCATCATGTCGATCCAGCCGAGCTTCACGGGCAAGGTGGCGAGCGCGGGGGTGAGCAGCACGTCGTACGTCGCGTGGAACGCCGCCATCTGCCGCCCGAGGCGGTGGGCCGTCTGCGTCGCGCGCACGTAGTCGGCCCCGCTGACCCTCTCGCCCTTCTGCGCGGTGCCCCACGTCACGCGCTCGACCTCGTCGGGGCGCGGCATCCGGCCGGCGGTCGGATGGCCCGCGAGGTTGACGACGGTGTTGGCGGCGGCGAGCGTGAGGAAGGTCGGGACCACCGCGCCGCCGTCGATCTCGGGATCCGCTTCCTCCACGCGGTGGCCGAGGTCGGCGCAGAGCCGCGCCGCCTCGCGCAGCGCGCGGAGGCTCTCAGCCTCGACGGGCGCGCCATTCGGCGTCCGGCTCGTGTACGCGATGCGCAGACCCCCCGGGTGCGTGCTCACCTCCTGCAGGAACGGCCGCGCCGGCGGCGGCGCAACGTACGGGTCGCCGGGGCCGGGCCCGGCGGTGGCGTCGAGCAGCGCGGCCGAGTCGCGCACGCTCAGCGTCACCGCGTGCTCGGTCGAGAGCCCGCCCAGCCCCTCGCCGATGTAGGGCGCCATCGTGTTGCGGGCGCGCGTCGGCTTGAGGCCGACCACGCCGCAGCAGGCGGCCGGGGCCCGGATCGAGCCGAAGCCGTCGCTGGCGTGCGCCATCGGGAGCATGCGCGCGCCCACCGCCGCCGCGGCGCCGCCGCTGGAGCCGCCGGAGATGCGCGTGCGGTCCCAGGGGTTGCGCGTGGGTCCGTAGAGCTGCGGCTCGCACGTGAGGCTCAGGCCCATCTCGCACGTGTTCGTGCGGCCGAAGACGACGAGCCCCGCGCGCTTGAGCCGCTTGACGTGCTCGCTGTCCGCCGCCGCCGGCGGCGCGTCGGCGAAGAACCGGGAGTCGCGCGTGGTGCGTACGCCCGCCAGCGAGGCCGTCAGGTCCTTCAGCAGGTACGGAACGCCGCGGAACGGCCCGTCGGGAAGGCCGCCGGCGATCGCCTTGCGCGCATAATCGTAGAGCGGCGTGACGACGGCGTTGACGGCCCGGTTGCGGGCCTCCACGCGCTCGATCCCCGCCTCCAGCAGCTCGATCGGCGTGACCAGGCGCCGGCGCACGAGCTCGGCCAGCCCGAGCCCGTCGTAGTGCTCGTAATCGGCGAATCTACCCACTGCACTGCCCCCTCTCGCGAATGGGGACCGACTGTCCGCGCGCCGGCTTTGCCGGCCATCCCGGCCTGCCTCCTTCGATCACGAGAAGCTTCGGATCATCGCCCGCGGGCGCCTCCGCTGTCAACGGCGTGGTAGACTGGCGCGGATTTTCTCCGCAATGGAGCCGGCATGCTCGACCTGGTCATCAAAAACGGCAGCGTGATCGACGGCACCGGCGCGCCGCGCGCGGTGGGCGACGTGGGCGTGGCCGCGGGCCGCATCGCCGCCGTGGGCCGCGTGGACGAGCGCGGCGGGCGCGAGATCGACGCGACGGGGCTCGTCGTGTGCCCGGGCTTCATCGACCTGCACACCCACTACGACGCCCAGTACACCTGGGATCCCTACGCGACCAGCAGCATCTGGCACGGCGTCACCACCACCGTGATCGGCAACTGCGGCTTCGCGATCGCGCCCTGCCGCCCGCCCGACCGCGAGCGGACCATGCGGACGCTGATGAAGGTCGAGGGCATGTCTCTCCGGGCGATGCAGGCGGGCATCACGTGGGACTTCGAGACGTTCCCGGAGTACCTCGACCACCTCGAGCGCCGCAACCCGAGCCTCAACGTCGCGGCCCTGCTCGGCCACTCCGCCGTGCGGCAGTGGGTCATGGGGCCGGACGCGCAGCATCGGGTGGCCACGCCCGACGAGGTGGCGGCGATGGCGGGGCTGGTCCGCGAGGCCATGGCCACGGGCGCGATCGGGCTCGGGTCCTCGACGGCCGAGGCCCACGTCGGAGACGGCGGCCTGCCCGTCCCGAGCCGGCTCGCCGACCTCGCGGAGCTGCGGGCGCTGACGCGGGCGATGGGCGAGAGCGGCCGCGGCGTCTTCGAGATCACCGTCGGGACGAAGACGACCATGGAGGACCTGCGGGAGATCCATCGCGAGAGCGGCCGGCCCGTCATCTGGGCGGCGTTCTTCCATCGCGACGACCGGCCGGAGTACACGACGACGCACCTCGCGTACACGGACGCGTTCCAGCGCGAGGGCGTCGAGGTGCGGCCGCAGGTCTCGTGCCGCCCGCTCACCATGGACTTCACGCTGCACAACCCCTACCCCTTCGAGGGCATGGCGGCCTGGAAGCGGGTGAGCGCGCGGCCCGAGCCGGAGTGGGCGCGGGTCTACGCCGACCCGGAGTTCCGCGCCGAGCTGAAGGCGGAGCTGGCCGCCGAGCGGTTCGCGGTGTTCCGCGGCCGCTGGGACCTGGTGCGGGTGCTCAAGGTCGGCCGGCCGGCCCATCAGGCGTCCGTGGGCAAGACGATCACGCAGATCGCCGCGGAGACGGGCAAGGACGAGGTGGACGCCTGGCTCGATCTCGCCCTCGCCGACGGCCTGGAGACGGAGTTCCTGGCGGGCCTGATGAACGCCAACGACGCGGTCGTCGGCGACCTGATCACGCACCCGTACACGCTCGTCTCGCTCTCGGACGCGGGCGCGCACTGCTCGCTGCTCTGCGACGCCGGGTACTCGACGACGCTGCTGGGCAAGTGGGTGCGCGAGAAGCAGCGGCTCTCGCTCGAGCACGCCGTGCGCCGGCTCACCGCGGACCCGGCGCGCGCCTACCGCATCCCCGAGCGCGGCCTGCTGCGGCCGGGCTTCTGGGCGGACCTCGTCGTGCTCGACCCCGACACCGTGGAGGCGCGGCCGGTCGAGTGGGTGCACGACCTGCCCGCCGGCGAGCCGCGCTTCATCGCGCGGGCGCGCGGCGTCGAGTGGAGCCTGGTCAACGGCGAGCCCGTGCTCGAGCGCGGCGAGATCGTGGACCGGCCCGCGGGCGCGCGCCCCGGCCGGGTGCTGCGGGCGTTCGACGCCTAGCATGGGCCGGCTCGACGGGAAGGTCGCGATCGTCACGGGGGGCGGGAGCGGCATCGGCCGCGTCACGGCCGCGATGCTCGCCGCCGAGGGCGCCCGCGTCGCGGTGTGCGGCCGCCGCAAGGAGCCGCTCGACTCGGTGGTGGCCGAGATCGAGCAGGCCGGCGGCCGCGCGGTGGCCCGCCCCTGCGACCTCGAGGACACGGCGGCCGCGCGGGAGCTGGCCGCCTGGGCCGTTGCCACGCTCGGCCGCGTCGACATCCTGGTCAACAACGCGGGCCGCTCGAGCCGCGTCCGCAGCATCCGGTGGGTCGCCGAGGAGGAGTGGAGCAGCGTCCTCGCGGTCAACCTGACGGGCGTCTACGCGCTCACCCAGGCCGTCCTGCCGGACATGCTCGCGCGCGGCGAGGGGACGATCATCACCGTCTCCTCGGCGTCCGCGTTCCGGCCGGGGCTGATCGGCGGCGCCCCCTACGGCGCGGCCAAGGCGGCCGTACGCAACCTGATGGGGCACATCAACGCCGAGCTGCGCGACCGCGGCATCCGGGCGACGACGATCCTGCCCGCCGAGGTGGACACGCCGATCCTCGAAAAGCGCCCGGTGCCGCCCGACGCCGCCGCCCGGGCCATGATGATGCAGCCCGAGGACGTCGCCAGCGCGATCCTCCTGTGCGCCCTCATGCCCGCGCGCACGGTGGTCGAGGAGATCGTGATGAGCCCGACCGCCGACCGCGACCGGCGGGCCGAGATCGAGGTGGCGCGCCGGACGGGCGCGCCGCCGGGGGAGCGCTGACAGCCGCCACAATGGGGACGCACGTTCGGGGCGGGTCGAAAAGCCCACTAAACAGGGCCCACAGGCCGCTCATGCGACCTCTGGGCGCGCGATACCAGACGGTCGCGAACCATGCTCGTCCGAGGAGTTCCCGCGCTGGCACGTCGAGCGCTCGCTGCACGCCATGGGCGCGGCGACCGAGGCCGACCTCAGCGGCTATCTGACCTTCCCCCGGTTCGCGCCGGGCGCCCGCCGGGCCGCGCTCCGCACCATGATCGAGCGCGGCGAGATTGCCGAGATCGAGGTCGATGGGCGCCCCGGTCGCTGGCTCGCGCTCACGCGCGACGTGCCTGCGCTCGCCCGGGCGAGGCGGGCGGCGGCTCCGTCCCGCGGGACGACGTTCCTCTCACCCTTCGACTCCCTCCTCTGGTATCGCGATCGGGTGACGCGCCTCTTCGGCTTCGACTACCGCATCGAGGTCTACACCCCGGGCCCCAAGCGCGTGCACGGCTACTACACGCTGCCGATCCTCCATCACGGTCATCTCATCGGCCGCGTCGACGCCAAGGCTCATCGCGCCGAGCGCCGGTTGGAGGTCCGTCACGTCCACTTCGAGCCCTGGTTCGCCGGGACGGGGACGCCTCCCACCGGAGAGGGTGACGTCGATCAGGACGAGGCGCTCGCTGGCTTGGTGGAAGCGCTGGGCTCCCTCGCCGCTTTCGTGGGCACCGACGAGATCGCGCTCCGGCGCGTGACGCCACCGCGTCTGCGGACACCGGTGGCGCGGGTGCTGCGCGGTGTGTCTGCGCGCGTATCAGGAGCCATCGGATCAACTTCCCGGTTGACGATCGCTCCGTCC
>JACQCN010000439.1 GCA_016201575.1 Candidatus Rokuibacteriota bacterium
CACAAGAATAATCGACCAGGGACAGTCCGACCGTGTACCACTACATTTTCGCCTCGCGGCCGGTCCCGCGTCGGGCAAACGCACGATTCTGCTCGCATCGCCTTCGGCGAGCCCGGATCAAACTGTCGAAAATGAGTCAGAACATCGGAGAGGGCACATTTCACGATGACTACGCAATCTACACCTCGGAAGCGAAGGCTGATGAGCCACTGAGCAACAACATCTACCCGGGCGAAATCATTCTTTCGAAAATGGGTGACCCCAGTCGCGCGTGCGTGCTTGGTGCCATGCGTAGATCGCAGATACTTGATGGCGTCGGATGGAATCAGACTTGCCGTTGATTCGCGCCGCTTCGACAAGCGGTTCGTCCACGATTACATCAACTCACCCTACTTCAGAAAAAGGGGCGGTTGAAGCCAGCACAGGCTCGACCAGACAACGCATCGGCCTGACCGAGTTGAAGCAGTTACCCGTTGCAGCTCCGGCCCTCCCCGCGCAAGTCGCCATCGCCACCGTGCTCTCGGACATGGACGCGGAGCTTGCGGCACTGGAGCAGCGGCTGGCGAAGACCCGCGCCCTCAGCAGGGCATGATGCAGGAACTCCTGACGGGGAGAACGCGGCTCGTATGAGCGCCGCGCGAAGGAAGCGGCCCGCAAGGAAGCCCGCCCTGCCCGCGGTCGCCTCGAAGCTGGGGGCTCTTGCGGCCGACATCCGGCAGTTGATCGAAGGCGCCCGCCAGCAGGTGGCGCAGGCGGTCAACGCCGGGCTGACCACGCTGTACTGGCAGATCGGTACGCGCATCCGTCAGGACATTCTCAAGAACAAGCGGGCGGAGTATGGCGCCGAGATTGTCGCTACGCTGGGGCGACAATTGGAGACGGAGTCCGGGCGGGGCTTTGGGGAGAAGAACCTGCGCCGGATGGTGCAGTTCGCCGAGACCTTCCCCGATGCGGAGATTGTCGTCGCACTCCGGCGACAATCGGGTTGGGCGCATTTCAAGGCGCTCATTCCCATGAAGGACTCGCTCAAGCGCACTTCTACGCCGAGATGTGCCGGATCGAGGGCTGGAGCACAAGGACGCTCCAGCAGAAGATCGACGGCATGCTCTACGAGCGCACCGCCCTCTCATCGTCCACGAACTGACGCACCTCATTGACCGGCGTCATAACGACAGATTCGTGTCCTTGATGAATCGACATCTTCCGCACTGGCGGCACCATCGGAAGGCACTGAACGAGGCGCCGCTCGGTCATGCAGACTGGACCTATTGATGTGCGGAACACTCTTCGACGAGCGCCATCACCTCGGCGTGGGAGCGGACGCCCTGGCGGGCCGTGCAGAGAGCGGCACCGGACGTCCTGAACAGAACCGAGAGCGCGGACGCGCCATGACCTTGCTCGCCGACCTCGAGGAATTCGTTAGCGACCATCGCCCGCACGGGACACTGACGCCGACCGTCGGCGACCTGACGCCGAACGGCGACCGGCTCGAGGTCGCCTGCGACGAGCGATCGCTGCCCCTACTGCGGCTCGGACCACTCGGCCCGGCAGGCGACCGCGGAGGAGCTTCCTCTCGTGGGTTCGTCTAAGCCAGTCTCGTCTCCACTCACGTAGTGCGGATAGCATTCATTACAGATCGGACCCTGAGCCTCGTCCGGATTGACCACCTCGTGGCGACATACGACGCAAGCACGCGCATTCTCCCTGGCCTTCGCCCTTTCCTCTGCATCGCGGCAATCCTTGCACAGCCGCCGGGTCATACGACCGCTGGAATCCGCGGAAGGGGACGACGATTCCCTCCCTCGCCCACCTGCTCAGCGTCGCGGCCCTCGTCCTCGAGCACGGCGGCGACGAGGACCAGGCGATCGCCGGGCTCCTGCACGACGCGGTCGAAGACGTTCAGGATCGGGCCGCCGGGGACGCTCGCCGTGTTGAGGATCTCGACCCACTCGCGACTCGTCTTCGCCTGGAGCGCCTTCTCCAACTCGGCGTTCAGCTCCTTGCGGTTCTTCGAGCGGTCGGCCGGCGCCGCGAAGCGGATCGTCGATCAGGGCTTCCGTCCCGATGGCCTCGCAGAGCCGCCGGCCGTGCTCATCGCGTGACCTCCGGGGGGAAGATCGCCGATGCCGAGATCGAGGCCGGGTTGCGGCGGGCCCACCGGCCCGCGTCGACGGCGGTCAGGAAGTCGAGCACCGCGCGATTGAAGGCCTCCGGCTCCTCGAGGTTGATCGTATGGCCGGACTTCGGAATCACGACGAGGCCCGCGGTGGGGATCGTGCGCTTCAGGTAGATCCCCGGCTCCAGGCACGGCTCGTCCTCGTCGCCGGTGACGATCAGCGCCGGCACCGCCAGCGTCTCCAGGCGGTCGCCGAGCTCGAACACGGACGGTCGGGTCATCTGCACGCCGCGCAGCGTGAGCGCGTGCCCCTTCGCCGAGCCGGCGGCGAGCACGTCGTGGAACTCCTGCCAGCCCATCGGGTCCTTGTCCATGAACTGCACGCGCGTCGGCCCCCGGCTGTAGAACTCCGCGGCCGTGGCCATCCCCTCGTCGTCGAAGCGCCGCGCCGCCCGCTCGGCGTCGCGCTTGAACTGCTCGCGGTCCTGGGCCACGCTGCCGTAGCCGCACCCGGCGACGACCAGCGAGAGCGCGCGGTCCGGGTAGCCGAGCCCGAAGTGCAGCGTCGCGTAGCCGCCCATCGAGAGCCCGCAGATGTGCGCCTTCCGGATGCCGAGCGCGTCGAGGAGCCCGCGGATGTCGTCCGCCGCCTGCGGCTGGGAGTACGCGGCGAGGTCGTCGGGGACATCGGACGGCGGGTAGCCGCGCGCGTTGAACGCGATTGCGCGGTACCGCCGCGCGAAGAACCGCATCTGCAGATGCCAGCTCCGGGCCTCGCCGGCGAACTCGTGCACGAACACGAGCGGCGTGCCCTGGCCCGCTTCCTCGTAGTAGAGGTTGATCCCGTTGATCCGCGCTTTCGGCATCGCCTGACGTCCTTTCCCCGCCCTCGCCGCGGCGGTTGAGGGTATCGAGCCCGGGTCGAGCGGTCAAGGAGGAGCGCGCCCCCCGCGAGGACCCTCCCAGGTGCCTGCTCCCTACGGGACCGCGGCGGCGAGTGCCAGGCGCCAGCAGCCGACGACGGCCAGCGCCGCCAGGGCGACGAGCGACCACTGGACCGGCGCGCCGGGCGGACGTCGGAGGAGGGCGCCGGCGGCGAGGCCCAGCACTCCGCCGGCCAGGAGCCCGAGGACGTGCGCCAGGACGTCCGCGCCCGGGCCCGTCCCCAGCATCGCGACGAGCACCAGGCTCGCGGCGAGCACCGGCCAGCGCTTGCGTCTCGTTCTCGCCCCCGCCGACGCTGGCAGCAGCCGGAGGGCCGCCAGGATCCCGATCGCCCCGAAGGTGGCGGTGGAGGCGCCGACGGCGACGTGGCGCGGGTCGTAGACCATGGCGGCGAGCATGTTGCCCACGGTCCCCGCGAGGAGCACGAGCCAGAGGCCGCCGCCGGGCCCGAGCCGCTGCACGATCGCCGGCAGGAGCACTGCGGTCGCGAGGGCGTTACCGGCGACGTGGACCGCGTTGACGTGGAGGGTGAGCGCCGTCACCGCGCGCCACGGCTCGCCGCCCATGATGAGCCGCGCGGAGGCGGCCCCGCGCTCGAACCAGCGGGGGCCGGCAGCGGGCGGGCCGGTCAGGGCGAAGAACGCGAGCAGCAGCGCGGCGACGGCGACGCCGACCGCCCACGCGAGGCGGGGGGAGACCTGCTCGGCGATCGCGGCGTGTCGCTCGGCCCGGGCCTCCTCGTCGTAGGCGTCGAGCGCGGCCTGGGCCTGCGGCGCGTCGGCGTCGGGGACGAGCAGGAGGAAGCCGGCGCCGTCACGCTCGACGCGATGAGGGATGCCCGCGGCGGCGAGCACCAGGGCCCACTCCTCCACTCGCGTCTGGCGTCGGGCCGCGCGCACCGGTGTCTCCATGGCCGGCTCCAGCTTAGCCCGGCGGCGACGTCGCGCGTGGGCCTTGCCTCCACGGCCCGCCGGAGCGGCGACGGCGCGAGCGGCACCGTGACGGAACCGGGTTGCGCCCGGTGCCGCAGTCTGCCGCGATCTGCACACTCGCGCCCCGCATCGTTCCTGCACATCTGATGCCGTATGGAACGTTGGACATTGATTCCTTCGCGCTTCGCCTCCACTGTCCGTCCATCCCACGGCGCCGCGGGCGTGTCGCGCGCCGGATACACGCGGAGGATGGGCGTGCAGCTCGGCGATCTGCTCGTGTCGATCGCGGTCACCGGGCTCGTGCTCGGCGGCGCGTGCCTGCTGCTCCAGCAGGGCGAGCAGGCGTACGCGATCGGCGCGGCCCGGGTCGAGACCCAGCAGGGCGTGCGGCTCGCCCTCGAGCGCCTGGCGGCCGAGATCCGGGGCGCGGGCTACACGCCGGGGAGCGCCGCCTTCCCGGCGCTCGGCGTCGCCGAGCCCACGCGGCTCACGATCCAGCACGATCTCGACGGCGACGGCGCGATCGACAGGCGAGGCGAGCAGATCACCTGGCTCCTGCGCGGCTCCACGCTGCGCCGCGACGCCGGCGGCGGTGCCCAGCCCGTGCTCGAGGGCGTGCGCGTGCTCCGGTTCACCTACCTCGACGCCGCTGGCCAGTTCACCACGAGCCCGGAGGCCGTGCGCTCAGTGGTCATCTCGCTCGCGGCGGTCTCCCGGTACGCGCGGGCGCCGGCGGCGAGCCGGGTCACCACGACGGTCACCACCGAGGTCCGGCTCCGCAACCGCTGACGCTCGTCTGCTAGACTGACTCCGGCCGACCGGGAACGCCGGGCGGGCTCGATGGGTTCATGAGGCGCGAGGACGCGCGACGCGGAGGCGAGCCGAAGACGATGAGGCGTACCCGTGCGCTCCTGACCCTGACCGGGCTGCTGGTGCTGGCGGCCGCCTGCCAGACGGTGCCGATCACCGGCCGCTCGCAGCTGCTGTTGCTCCCCGAGATCTCCGAGCTCCAGATGGGGCACCAGGCCTACACCGAGGTGCTCAAGAAGAGCAACGTCTCCACGGACCCCGTCCTGAACGAGCAGCTCCAGCGCGTGGGCCCGCGGATCGCGGCCGCGACGGGGCGCACCGACTACAAGTGGGAGTTCAAGCTCATCGAGGACAAGCAGGCCAACGCCTTCTGCCTGCCCGGAGGCAAGGTGGCCGTCTACACCGGCATCCTGCCGATCACCCGGGACGATGCCGGGCTGGCCGCTGTCCTCGCCCACGAGATCGCCCATGCCATCGCCCGCCACGGCGGCGAGCGAATGAGCCAGAGCCTGCTCATCCAGACCGGACTGGCCGCCACCCAGATCGCGCTCTCGAACCGCGATCCCGGCACCGTGAAGAGCGTGACGAGCCTGCTCGGCGCCGGCGCCGCGGTCGGCCTCATGCTGCCGTGGAGCCGCCAGCAGGAGTCGGAGGCGGATCACCTCGGCCTGATCTACATGGCCAGGGCGGGCTACGATCCCCACGCCGCGGTCGACCTCTGGGTGCGGATGTCCCAGGCGGCCAAGAGCGGCTCGCAGCCCCCCGAGTTCCTGTCGACCCATCCGTCGCACGCCACCAGGATCCAGCAGATCCAGGCCTGGCTGCCGGAAGCGATGCGCTACTACCAGCCCCGGTAAGGGAATCGGAGGGGGCCTCGACGGCCCCCTCCGAAGCCCCCCAGGACCGACTTGCGCCGGCGGAGCCGGCGCTCGAACGGGGTCACGCTTCTGCCGGGCGGCGCTCGCGGCCCCAAGCCGCGGTGGGACCCCGGTCCCGGAGACCCTACCAGTCGTTTCAGAGGGACCGCGATGAATCCCCTCTAAAAATCTACTGTTTTTACTTGACTGCCTTTCTGCCCCTGTGCCATTCTCACCCATCAGGTGGGGCGAAGTGGGATGAAGTGGTGTATCGCGCCACAAACTCTATGTTTCGCGGACGCTACTTACACACGATCGACCCGAAAGGGCGGCTCAGCATCCCGGCGAAATTCCGGGAGGCGCTGAAGAGCGACTACGACGACAAGCTCGTCGTGGTGCCAAACGAGAGCTGTCTCGAGGTGCACCCGCTGAGCGAGTGGCAACGGATCGAGCAGAAGCTCATGGACAAGTCGATCTTCGATCCCGACGTGAAGAAGCTTGGCCGCCTGTACATCTCGCGCGCGAAGGACACGGTGCTCGACAAGGCGGGTCGGATCCTGATCCCGCCCGACGTGCGCGAGCAGGCGGGGCTCACCAAGGACGTCACGCTCGTCGGCGGCGGGCGGCGGCACTTCGAGGTGTGGGATCGCGGCCGCTTCGGCGAGTTCGAGCGCAACAACCAGGACGAGCTGCCGTCGGTGTTCGACAAGCTCGCGAGCCTCGGGGTGTAGCGGTTCACGTCCCCGTACTGCTCGACGAGGTGCTGTTCCTCTTGCGCCCGCGCCACGCGGGCTGGGTGATCGACGGGACGGTTGGCATGGGCGGACACGCCGAGGCCATGCTCGAGCGGACACCGGACGAGGTGCGCCTGCTCGGGATCGATCGCGATCCCGCGGCGCTCGCCCGCGCCGGCGCCCGGCTGGCGCGCTTCGGCCCGCGCGCGGTCCTCGACCGCGGCAGCTTCCGCCACCTCGACGAGATCGCCCGCGCCCACGGCATCGCGGCGGCGCAGTCGGTGCTGCTGGACCTCGGCGTCTCCTTGTGGCAGCTGGCGGCGTCGGGCCGGGGCTTCTCGTTCGACGCGGACGAGCCGCTCGA
>JACQCN010000423.1 GCA_016201575.1 Candidatus Rokuibacteriota bacterium
ATGGCCGACCGAATAAAGTCGCGCTGATCGCCGCCATGCGCAAGCTCCTCACCATTCTGAACGCCATCGTCCGGGACGGAGCGCTATGGCAACCCGTCGCTTGACTCGGAAGACAGTCGCTTCGATGATCTGGCGCCGGCAAAGCCGGCGCTCGAACAGGGGCTCACATTCGTCGGAGGAGGGTAGTCCCGTGCACGGCTTCGTCGCGGCGGCCCGCTATCTCACCATCGTGCCGCTGCCGTCGCGCGACGCGGCGGACGCCGATGCCCTCGGCCGGGCGGCGCCCTGGTTCCCCGTCGTGGGCCTCGCGCTCGGCCTCGCGTTGGCCGCGGTCGATCGCGTCGTGCTCTGGCTCTTCCCCCCGATCCTCGCCGCGCTCCTCACCGTGACCGCCTGGAAGTTGCTCACGGGCGGGCTGCACCTCGACGGGCTCGCCGACTGCCTCGACGGGCTCATGGGCCGCGACCGCGACCACCGGCTCGCCATCATGCGGGACAGCCGCATCGGCGTGTTCGGCGCGGTCGGCCTGATCCTGGTGCTGTTGCTCGAGCTGACAGCGCTCGCGGAGCTGCCGGCGGGCGTGCGCGGGCGCACGCTCCTGGTCGCGCCGGCGGTCGGGCGCGCGATGCCGCCGCTCCTGGCCGCGCTGTTCCCGGCGGCGCGGCCCGGCGGGCAGGGGGCGACGTTCGCGCGCGCGGTGCGGCGCGCGGCGGCATGGACGGCCGCGGCGATCGCGCTCGCGGCCTCGGGGCTCGCGCTCGGCCGGGCCGGGCTCGCGGGGTTCGCTCTCGCCGCCGCGGCGGTGCTCCTGCTCGGGCGGTTCCTCGCGCGCCGGCTCGGCGGCCTCACCGGCGACGGCTTCGGCGCGGCGGTCGAGATCGCCGAGCTCGCCATGCTGCTCGCCCTCGCGGCCGCCGTCCACCTGGGGCGGGCGTGACGCGGGCGACGACGGTCTACCTGATCCGCCACGGCTCCGTCGTGGGGGCGGAGACGCGGCGCTTCATCGGCCACCTCGACGTGCCGCTGTCCCCGCTCGGCGAGGCCCAGTGCCGGGCCCTCGCCGCCCGCCTGCGCGGCGTCGGCCTGCGGGCCGTCTACACGAGCGATCTCACCCGCGCGCGCCGGAGCGGCGAGATCATCGCCGCGCCCGCCGGGCTCAGCCCGCGTCCGCTCCCCTCGCTGCGCGAGATGTCCATGGGGCGGTGGGACGGGCTCACGGCCGCGGAAATCGAGGCGCGCGAGCCGGCCGCGTTCGCGACGTGGGTCGGGCGGGTGGGGAAGTTCCCGTTTCCCGGCGGCGAGAGCGTGCCGGACCTGATCGCGCGCGCGTGGCCGGCGTTCGAGGCGGTCGCCCGCGCGCACGCGGGAGAGTCCATCGCGGTCGTCGCGCACGGCGGCACCAACCGCGCGATCATCTGCCGGGCCGTCGGCGTGCCCTTCGACCGCCTGCTCGCGTTCGGGCAGGACTACGCGTCGCTGTCGGTGCTCGAGTGGCGCGACGGGGGCTGGTCGCTCCGCCGCCTGAACGAGGGCAGCGCGCGCGTCGGCGACCCCGGGGCGGCGCGGGAGACGTGAGGAGCGGAGGTGCTCCCGATGCGCCGTCCGCCGGCGTCGCCGGCATTCGGGGCGGTGTGAGAGGTTTTGCTACGGCCTCATCGCCAGCGACGCGCCGCCGCGGCGGCGCTGGCGATGACGTACGCTCGGCTTCGCCTCGCGCCTTTACCTTCGGGTGAACGCGATCTCGCCGATGTAGGACTCGGCCGTCGAGTTCGTGTCGTTGGAGTCGATGGCCACGGAGAAGGCGGCGGGGTTGTCGGGCGTCTCGCCGTAGATGCGCTTGAAGTCCTCGACGACGTTCCGCTCCTCGGTGATCCACTTTCCGAGATCGGCCGCCCCCGAGCGCACCACCACGTAGGTGATCGTTCCCGTCTTCTGGCTGGGGACGATCGTGCCGGCGGGCGCCGTGGTGTCCCAGACGTAGCCGATGATGCGCGAGCGCAGCGCCTCGGGGAACCGCGGCCAGACGACGTAGACCTGCGCGGCCTGGTCGTCGGTCTCCTTGCGCCGCGAGTCGCCCCCGCGGGGCAGCGTCACCGCCTTCCAGCTCCACTGGAGGATCGGCGTCTCCTTGAGGTTGACCTTGCCCTTGAGGTCCTTGCTGATCGTCGAGCCCTCGTTCTGGCTCCGCAGGTGCAGCACGCGGTGCGGATTGCCCTCGACGGTCAGGTCGTAGGCCGGGCTGCCCCAGTTCTGGCCCTTCCAGCCCTCGGGGATGCCCTTGCTGCCCAGGGGCGGCTTGAACCAGTCCTCGACGACCACCCGGTCGGCGGCCACGGCGACGGCGGCGATCAGGAGAGCGAGCAGCGAGAGCCCGAGTCGCTTCGAATTCACGTCATGTCCCTCTTCAGGCGGCCGGGCCGCGATCCGGTGAACGACTAGCGCGGATCATTCACGAACATCGACGCCCAGCGACGGGCGGGTCCTGGCGCGGCAGGCAGGCCCGTCCGTCCTCGCTCGATACCCCACTCGCTGCGTGCGGGCGTGCCTGCCTGCCGCGCCACCCGCCCGGCTTCCCGTGGTGCCCTTCGTGAATACTGCGCGCTAGCACGGTGGCGGACCAGCTTCTCTGCGAGCGCCGGCTCCTCCGAGTCTCGCACGATCATTCACCGCGCGCACTCGCTGGTCCAACGGCGCCCGCCGGGCGGTGGTTCCCTCAGGTCTCGAGCTGGCGCCTCAGGTCGGCCTGCCCGATCGCGAGCGCGGCGTGATCGGAGTACGTCTCGAGGAGGGACAGGTGGCCGGTCGGCAGGGGCGCGGCCAGGCCCAGGCTCAGGATGCCGACGAGGCGGTCGTGGAAGCGCAGCGGGAAGGCGCACGCGCTCGTGATGCCGCGCTCGCGCGCCCAGTCCCGGTCCGCGAGCCGCGGGTCGGCGAGGGCGTCGCGCAGGTACGCGGGCTGCTCGGTCCCGGCGACCCAGCCGACCAGGTCCTCGCCGTACGGCGTCGTCCGCCGTCGCGCGATCCGCCCGGCGGCCCCGGGCTCCAGCAGCACGAGCCGATGCAGGCGCCGCGTCGCCGGGTTGGCGAGCCACACGTCCACGGCGACGGCGCGGGCGAAGGACCGCGCGGCTTGCGCCACCGCCGTGAGCGTGTCCTCCAGCGAGCCCGAGCCGGCAGGCGAGGGCCTGGTCGGGGACGGCGAGGGGGAACTCGCGCTCCACGGCGCGGACGGCGGCCGGGCGGAGGCCCCGCGTGGCCCTGACCACGGCCTCCTCGCCCTTCGCGCAGGCGCAGGCGATTCCCGCGCGCAGCGCCGTGACCGAGAGCAGCAGGTCGAGACCGCGGGACAGGAGGTGCTCGGGCGAGCGGCCGGCATTGGCGTCGCGGGTGAGCTGGCTCAGCGCGGCCTCGGCCCTGGCCCACCGGCGCGCCGGCATCCGTGCCGACGCCTTCACCGAGACGGCGCCCCCGCCATGCCGCGCAAGTATACCCCGATCCGTGGGCCGGCCGAGCCAACGGCCCCAAGTGACATGGCTTGTCATCGTGTCACCCGCTGCCAGCCTTTGGCACCAAGAACGGGCACTCCCCCGGTCGGGCGCCGTGACAATCACCAGAAGTATCGGTCACTTTTGCCGTCGCTACCGGTTGGTATCGAGCCTGCACTGCTGGAGCATCCGGTCTTTTCGGGCACAGACTGATCAGCACGATGGGAGGGCACAACATGGTCGATCGGCGGCGGTGGCACCTGCGGTTTCTCGCAATGCCCCTTGCGCTCTTGGTCCTATTGTTCGTCGGCTGCGCGAAGCAGTCGGGACCGATGGCAGGGGTCTCCGGTGATTCGGCGGACGGTGGCGCGGCCCACGGTGGGGCGGCGGGCGCGTTGGCACGCGGCGACGGATCCGGCGGCGCAGGCAACGGAGGCCTGGGCGCGAACGGCGGCGTGGGCGTCTACGGCGACGCCGCCGCTGGGGGGCGGGATGGATCGACGCTGTCGGCGCGGAGGTCTGGGCGCGGCAGCGCAGGCGGCGACGGCAGCGGCGCCGGTTACGAGGACAGTCGGGCCGCGGCGATGATGGCCGCCGCGCGTCCGTCGCCGGCGGAGTTCTCCGAGGCGCCGGCGCTGGCGGATATCCACTTCGACTTCGACCGCTATGACATCCGCTCGGACGACACGCGGGCGCTCGACGCGAACCTCGCCTGGCTGCGGGCCAACCCGAAAGCGCTCATCCTGATCGAGGGGCACTGCGACGAGCGCGGGACGAACGAGTACAACCTGGCGCTCGGCGACCATCGGGCCGAGTCGGCGATGAGCTACCTCGTCGCCCACGGCATCCCGGCGAGCCGCATCACCGTCATCAGCTACGGCGAGGAGCGGCCGCTCTGCCAGGAGCGCTCGGAGCAGTGCTGGGCGGAGAACCGCCGCAGCCACTTCCTCGTGAGATCCCGTTAGGCCGGCCTTATTCACGGACGGCGATGGCGCGAGCGGGCGGGTGGCGCAGGGGGCGGTCCCCGCGGGGCCGCGCGCAGTGGGCCCCCCTCGTCCCGTCCGCGGCGCGCCGCGCGGCGGCCGGGCGAGTGGTTGACGGAGCCGGAGCCGCGGAGGCGGCGCCCTGCGCCAGGACCCGCCCGCCACACGCGACGACCGCTCGTGAATAATGCGGGTTAGACTGGGTCGGGTGCGCGCTTGCGTCACTCTTCCCGTCCTGCTCGTCGCCGGCGCCCTGATCGGCTGGGGCGCCGCGAGTACCCTCGCCCGCGGCTCCAACCCGCCGCGGGGCAAGGCCGAGTACGATCTCTACTGCGCGGCGTGCCACGGGCCGGAGGGGCGCGGCGACGAGCCGTCCGCGGCGAGCCTGCCGATCAAGCCGTGGAATCTCACCGACGGCGGGCTCATGAACCCGCTGCCCGACGAGTTCATTCACCTCACCATCGCCAAGAGCGGCGCCGCGGTCGGGCTCTCGCCGTTGATGCCGGCCTTCGCGGCGTACCTGAGCGATGCCCAGATCGGCGACCTCGTCGCCTATATCCGCACGCTCGCCGTCCCCGCGCGCGCGCGCGGCGAGACGGCGATAGGGCCGATCTATCCGCCGAACGCGCCGGTGCAGCCGATCCTGTTCAGCCACGTCGTCCACGCGGGCGCGTACCGGATCAACGGCCAGTACTGCCACTCCGACGCGCGGCGTTCCCAGTACGCGGGCCTGCCGTCGGTGGAGCGCTGCATGGGGTGCCACAAGATCGTGGCCGCAGAGGGGAACCCCCAGGTCAAGCGGCTGCGGGGCTACTGGGAGCGCAAGGAGCCGATCCCCTGGGTGCGCATCTTCAAGGTGCCGGAGTTCGTCTACTTCCCGCACAAGCCGCACATCCGGGCGGACGTGCCTTGCCAGACCTGCCACGGGGCCATCCAGACCTACAACCAGATCCCCGCCGTGCGCGGCCCGAACCTCGTCAACGACGCGAAGAACCTGGTCGGCGTGCCGGCCCGTCCGCCGCAGCTCAGCATGGGCTGGTGCATCGAGTGCCACCGCGAGCAGAACCGGACGCGGGGGACGAAGGCGCCGCTCGACTGCGTCAGCTGCCATCACTAGATTGCATTATTCACGAACGGCGATGGCGCGACCGGGCGGGTGGTGCAGGGGGCGGTCCCCGCGGGGCCGCGCGCAGTGGCCCCCCCCTCGTCCCGTCCGCCGCGCGCAGCGCGGCGTTCGGGCGAGTGGGTGACGGAGCCGGACCCGCGGGGGCGGCGCCCTGCGCCAGGACCCGCCCGCCACACGCGACGACCGTTCGTGAATAATGCGGGCTAGGAAGTCGGAGGGGCCAGGAGGCGCCATGCGCATTGTCTTTCCGGACGGGGCGGGCTGCGTCCAGCGCGACGAGGACCTGGACCGGCTGCGCCGGATCGGCCCCGTCGAGTTCCACCGGAAGCCGCCCGCCGACCGCGCCGATCTGGTCGCCCGGCTGCAGGACGCCGAGGCCGTGTTCCTCGACTACTCGACGGTCGACGCCGAGGTGCTGGGCCAGTGCCCGCGGCTCCGGTTCGTCTGCTTCCTCGGTATCGGCTACGCGAGCTACGTCGACGTGGCGGCGGCGCGGCGCCGCGGCATCGTGGTCACCTACACGCCCGACTACGGCGCGACGTCGGTGGCGGAGTACGCGCTCGGAATGCTCCTCGCCCTCACCCGCCACATCGGCGCCGCCTTCGTGAGCCTGCGCGAGGGGCAGTGGAAGCCCGGCCGGTTCCAGGGGATCGAGCTCAAGGACAAGACGCTCGGGATCGTGGGCCTCGGCCCCATCGGCACGGAGATGGCCCGGCTCGCCGCCGGCATCGGCATGCGCCTCGTGGGCTGGACGCGGCGGCCCACGCCGGACCGCGCCCGCCACGGGCTCGCCCTCGTGCCGCTCGAGGACCTCTTCGCGCGCGCGGACGTGGTGAGCCTCCACCTCTCGTACACGCCCGAGAGCCACGGGCTCGTGTCGCGCGCGCTCCTGGAGCGCATGAAGCCCGGCGCCTTCTTCGTGAACACGGCCCGCGCCAGGATCGTCGACAACGTGGCGCTGGCCGAGCTGCTCCAAAGCGGCCGCATCGCCGGCGCCGCCCTCGACGTGCACGAGGAGGAGCCCCCGCCCGCCGACTACCCGTTCCGCCGCCTTCCCAACGTGCTGATCACGCCGCACATCGGCTACAACACCCGCGAGGCCGGCGCCAACATGCTGCGCATCGCCATCGAGACCCTGGAGGCCCACGTCCGGGGCGAGCGGCTGCACGTCGTCAGCGAATAGCGGGCCGGCGGCGACGGCGCGGTACAATAGCACTGCGACGGGCGCCGACCATGCCCAGAAAACCTCTCGAGCCGCCGTTCACGATCGAGTACCTGTCCATCCTGGACAGCGACGGCAACCTGGACACCGCGCTCGAGCCCGAGATCGCCCCCGCCGACCTCAAGCGGATGTACCGGGCCATGCTCCTGGGCCGGCGCCTCGACGAGCGGATGGTCCGGCTCCAGCGCCAGGGGCGGATCGGCACCTTCGCCCCCATCAAGGGCCAGGAGGCATCGCAGATCGGCAGCGTCTTCGCCCTGCGCCCGGAGGACTGGATGGTGCCGTCCTTCCGGGAGACGGCGGCCATGATCTGGCGGGGGTGGCCGATCGAGCGGATCCTGGCCTTCTTCGCCGGGCGGCTCGAGGGAGGGCAGCCCGACCCCGACCAGCACGACCTGCCCATCACTATCCCCGTCGCCACCCAGCTCCCGCACGCCGTCGGGCTGGCTTACGCCGCCCGGTACCGCGGCGCCGACGCCGTGGTGATGGTGTACTTCGGCGACGGCGCCACCTCCGAGGGCGATTTCCACGAGGCGATGAACTTCGCCGGCGTGTGGCACGTGCCGGTCGTCTTCGTCTGCCAGAACAACCAGTGGGCCATCTCGATCCCGCTGAAGAAGCAGACCCACTCCCGCACGATCGCCCAGAAGGCGCTCGCCTACGGGCTCCCGGGGATCCAGGTGGACGGCAACGACGTGCTCGCCGTCTGCGCGGCCAGCCGGGAGGCGGTGGTGCGCGCGCAGGCCGGCGACGGCCCGACGCTGATCGAGTGCGTGACCTACCGCCTGGGCGTCCACACGACCGCCGACGACCCCACGCGCTACCGCTCGGAGGAAGAGGTGCGGGCGTGGGAGCGCAAGGACCCGCTCACGCGCTTCGTCGCCTACCTGGAGAAGAAGAACCTGCTCGAGCCGGGGCTCGAGGAGGCGGTCGACGCCGAGATCGCGCGCGCGGTGGCGGCCTTCGAGGCGATGGCGCCGCCCGACCCGCTGGCGATGTTCGATCAGGCCTACGCCGAGCTGACGCCCGCGCTCCAGGCCCAGCGGGCGGAAGTGGCGGAGCGCCTCAAGCGGCCCGAGCCGGAGAAGCCGGGCGCCGAGCCGCCCCCGTCGCCGCCGATGCGCGGGCAGCGGAAGACGAGCCGATGGGCAAGCTGAACATGGTCAAGGCGCTGAACTTCGCCCTGCTCCAGGAGATGGAGCGGGACGCGGACGTCCTCGTCATGGGCGAGGACGTGGGCATCGACGGCGGCGTCTTCCGCGTCACCGAGGACCTCCACCGCCGGTTCGGCGCCCGCCGCGTGATCGACTGCCCGCTGGCGGAGGCCTCGATCGTCGGTACCGCGGTCGGGATGGCGCTGTACGGGCTCAAGCCCGTGTGCGAGATCCAGTTCTCCGGCTTCGCCTTCCAGGGCTTCCACCAGATCGAGAACCACGCCGCGCGCTACCGGCGGCGCTCCCAGGGGCGCTTCCACTGCCAGATGGTCGTGCGCATGCCCTTCGGCGGCGGCGTGCGCGCGCTCGAGCACCACTCCGAGTCCGAGGAGCAGTTCTACGCCCAGATTCCCGGGCTGAAGATGGTCATCCCCTCCGGCCCCCGCAACGCCCGCGCGCTGCTGGTGAGCGCCATCCGCGACCCCGACCCGGTGATCTTCTTCGAGCACAAGGCGCTCTACCACGCGCACCGGGAGGACGTGCCCGACGACGTGGAGACGCTGCCTCTCGGCCGGGCCCAGGTCGCGCGCGAGGGGCACGATCTGACACTCGTCGCCTACGGGGCAATGGTGCGGGTGGCCCTGGAGGCGGCGGAGGTGCTGCGCGCCGAGGATGGCGTGGAGACGGAGGTCATCGACCTCCTCACCATCGCGCCGCTCGACCGGGAGACGCTGGTCCAGTCCGTCGGCAAGACCGGGCGGGCGGTGATCGTCCACGAGGCGCCGCGGAGCTTCGGGCCGGGCGCCGAGATCGCCGCGACGATCATGGGAGGCGCGTTCCTCTCGCTCGAGGCGCCGATCCGGCGCGTGACCGCCTACGACGTCCCCTTCGTGGGCTTCGCGCGCGAGAAGGTCAACGTCCCCGACGTCGGCCGCGTGGTCGCCGCGGCGCGCGAAACCCTGGCGTTCTGAGATGCCGCGCCCGTTTGTCCTGCCCGACCTGGGCGAGGGCCTGACCGAGGCCGAGATCGTCAGCGTGCTCGTCCACGAGGGCGAGGTCGTCCGCGAGGACGCGCCCCTGCTCGAGGTGGAGACCGACAAGGCGCAGGTCGAGATCCCGTCGCCGATGAGCGGCCGCGTGGAGACGGTGCACGTGCAGCCGGGGCAGACGGTGAAGGTCGGGCAGGTCCTCGTGACCTTCGCCGACGCTGGGCGGCCGGCGGCCGACGCGCTCGATTCCCCGCGGGGGCTCGCGCCCGA
>JACQCN010000424.1 GCA_016201575.1 Candidatus Rokuibacteriota bacterium
AAGGTAAATATCGGCCCGCCGTGGCTAATTACATGTCAACCTTCTGGGGTCGACGACCGCGGCAATATGCTGATTTCCCGTGACTTCTTGGGAAAAGTGAGGCGGGAACTTCGGTCTAAGGGATTAGAAAGAGACGACCTATGAGCAGTACGAATCCTCTCACCGACAGTGCGCCCACCGACCCAGGGGACCGTGCCCTCGTGGCGCGCGCCCAGTCGGGCGAGCGCGACGCGCTCGAAGAGCTGGTCCGGCGCCATCAAGCGTGGATCTACAACATCACCGTCCGCATGCTCTACCACCCCCAGGACGCCGAGGACGCGACGCAGGAGATTCTCATCAAGGCGCTCACCCGGCTATCGTCGTTCGAGGGCCGCAGCAGCTTCCGGACGTGGCTCTACCGCATCGTCGTCAACCACGTGCTCAACACAAAGCGCGGCCGCCTCGAACCGGAGGCCGTGACCTTCAGCTGTTACGGCCATGGACTCGACAAGACGCCCGACCTGGACCCACCCGACCAGGCCACGGTGCCGGTCGACGTCCGCTTGCTTGTGGACGAAGCGAGGATCAGCTGCACGTCCGGCATGCTGCTCTGTCTCGATCGCGCGCAACGCTTGATCTACATCCTCGGTGAGATCTTCGAGGTGAGCGACGCCGTCGGCGCCGAGCTGCTGGAGATCAGCCGCCAGAACTTCCGCCAGCGCCTGGCTCGTGCCCGGCGGGACCTGCACAACTTCATGAACGACAAGTGCAGACTCGTCAATCGAGCGAACCCCTGCCGCTGTGCCAAGAAGACGCGCGGCTTCATACAGGCGGGTTACGTGGATCCGGAGAACCTCTTGTTCGCGCGCGACCGCATCCGGGAGGTGCGCGAGGTCGCATCGAGGACGTACGGGGCGATCACGACGCTCGACGAGCAGTATGCGGAGATCTACCGCCGGCACCCGTTCTACGAGTCGCCGGATCTCGTGCCGGCGTTGAGACGGCTGCTCGAGAGCCCGGATTTCGGGCGGGCGACCGAGCTCCCTTGACGCCGATCACGATCGGAGGCGATGAGGCAGCCCCGGTGGAGATCCTGCGGGTGACGGCAAAGACCAACCGAGCCACGCCGGACACCGTCTCTTTCGGGCCGTGTGGGCCTTGTCCACCAGCCAGAGTGAGACGCCGGTCGAGGTGCTGCAGAATTCGACGTGAGCTGCCGCGAGACGAACTGGCCGGCGAGCTTCACGCGACCACCGGCGGTAAGCTCCGGATCCTCGAAGGCATCAGAGCGTGCTGCTGTCTGTCGGTCGTGCCATTGATGTTTTGGAATCGGTCATCGTGACCGCGATCCCGGTCCTCGTTGTCGTTTGCCTACTCACGTTTCTCCACTACGTCGGCGCCCAGATGCGCGGGCCGGTTCTTCCCCTCTATGCCGCCGCCCACGGCGCCACGGCGACGGGCGTCGGGTTCATCGTCGGCGCCCACATGACGGTGGCGGCGGTCGGCTCGATTCCGCTCGGTCGTGCCTCGGACGTCTGGGGTCGCCGCCCGCTCCTGGTGGGCGGGATGGCCGTGGGCGCCGTGACCGCGCTGCTTCTGCCCCTCGTCGAAGGCGAGCTCGCGCTCATGACGATCTACGGGCTCGCGGGGTTCGGCGTGGCGGCGTTCTCGCCGAGCGCGCTCTCGCTGGTGGGCGATGCGGCCGCGCCGGGCAGGGCCGGCCACGCCTACGCGTGGTACTCGACGGCGCACTACGGTGCGATCGGGATCGGGCCGTTCCTCGGCGGTCTCGTTGCCGAATGGTGGGGATATCGTATCGCCTTCCTCGGGAGCGCCGTCGGCATCGCCATCGCCCTGGTTGTCGGCCTGGCCATGCCGATGCGACCGGCCGCCCAGGTGAGCGGCCGGTCTCGCGCCACGTTCGCCGACATCAGAGGCAACGCGAGCGTCTGGGCCGGGTGGGTCGTGTCAGTCAGCGGCCTTCTCATCCAGGGCGTGGTCTTCACGTTCTTTCCCCTGCTCGGTCACGAGCGGGGCCTCACGCCCGCCGCCATCGGCCTCGTGTTCCTCGTCCTGGGGCTCGCGAACACGGTGGCACGCGTCCCGGCTGGGTGGCTGGTGGACCGTACCGGGCGCTCCTCCCCGTATGCGATCGGTGGCGTCATGGTGGCATCGGCGGCGACTACCCTGCTGCCTCACGTTAGCGGCCAAGCCACCTTGCTGGCGCTGGTCGCCGTCTTCGGAACCGTCATCGGGATCGCCTTCGTCGCCATCGGTGTCGCGCTGGCGGCATCGACGACGCCGGCCACCCGGGGGTTAGTCATGGGCGGCTACAGTACGTCTCTCTATCTCGGACTCGCCCTCGGGTCGTTCGCGCTCGGACCCGTCATCACGCACCACGGGTACTCGTTTGGCTTTGCGACAGGGGGAGCCGCGGGCGTGATCGGCGCGCTCGTCGCTGCGCTTCTCTGGGCCGTGGCCGGCCCGCCCCGCTCGGGCGATGTAGGCGTCTTATCGGCAAGCGGCGGTTCGATCGGCCGCTGAGCTCGAATTTCTGCACCAGCCGACTTCGACCGCCCCCATCCGGTGGAGAGGTCAAGCGCCATGGGTGATGCCGGCGAACCGATCCGCCTCGTCGTGGACCTCGAACAGCGCCTGCCTGTTTGTGTGCTCCTGCGGGCCGCTCACCGCGCGGACGGCAAAGCCTCGATCTGGCCGGCCGAGTCCTGGCTGGTGTCTCCGACGTCGGCGATGCGAATGGTCGCGGGAGACACGCGAGGCGCCGCATGCATCTGCTTGAAAAATTGGCGGGCTCGACGGGATTCGAACCCGCGACCTCTGGATTGACAGTCCAGTGTGCTAACCAGGCTGCACCACGAGCCCGCCACGCCGCTTCAGATCCGGACAACAAACGTGACGGGGAATTATACACCAATCGCCGCGACACGCAGCCCCGCGACCTCTGACTCAGCTCCCCGACACCCGCCCGTCACGGACACGGGGCCGGGGGTCAGCGCGGAGTTCCTGCCCCACATCTTCGAGCCCTTCCGTCAGGCCGACAGCAGCACCACCCGCCCGCACGGCGGGCTCGGGCTGGCCCTCGTCCGGCACCTGGTCGAGCTGCTCGGCGGCGGGGTGGCCGCCGACAGCCAGGGAGAGGGGCGAGGCGCCCGCTTCGCGGTGACGCTCCCTCTCCTCAGGACGACCAGCCGGATGATCTGATGGGCGTTGACGTCGCCGCCCCACTCGGTGATCATCAATGGCTCGACTCATGACACCAGAGGAACGCCGCCGGCACCCGCGCCACCCCGCTACCTGGCCGCTCCGTCTCTGGCTGACGGAGCGCAGCTTCGTGGCGGGGCACGCGGTGAACGCCAGCCGGTCCGGCGTGCTGGCACAGCTGACGTGGCTTCCGGCGGGGATCGTGAAGCTCGAGGAGCGGTACGTGCTGGAGATCGAGCCGGGAATGGACACGGCCGTGAAATGCCCCGTCGTGATCCGGCGTCTCAGCTTGCCGACGGTCGGGCTGGAGAGCCTGCAGGAGATCGACGTCGCGTAGCGGTGGTTCGGCTCGATCTCGAGGGTTCGCCGCAGGGGGCCAAGGAAGGCCCGCGACTTGGGCCGCGCGATATTTTCGAGGCGAGTGATCCGCAAGGGGCCGGAAATCTGGTGGGCGGAACAGGGTTCGAACCTGTGACCTCAGCCTTGTAAGGGCTGCGCTCTACCAAACTGAGCTATCCGCCCGCGAGGGCTATCGTAGCACACGGCGCGCACCACGCCCGTGCGCCGGCCGAGAGGTTCAGCGGCGCCGCGACTGCTCCTGCACGGCGCGGCGGAACGCGAGGGGGTCGGACACGAGGGGAAACAGCTCGTGGGCGCCCCCGGAGATTCGATTGCGCCGGCGAAGCCGGCGCTCGAGAGTGGTGACCGCGGCAAATCACCGTTACTCCGACGCGCCGCTAGCGCGAGCCGAGGGCGGCCAGCCCCGCGCGGGCCCGCTGCGCGAGCTCGGGGGCCACGTCGGGCTGCGCGATCAGCTTCTGGTAGGCGATGGCGGCCTGCGCGGGCTGCTTGAGCGCGGTGTAGGCGGCCCCGGCGGCCAGGAGCGCCCTGTGCGCGAACGGTGAGGACGGATCGAGGTAGGCCGCGGTCATGAAGTACTCGACCGCCGCCTGGAGGTTGCCCTCCGCGCGGTACGTCTCGCCCTGGTAGTAGGCGGCCTCGATCGCCGCCGCCGGGTCGTCGCCCTTGATGAGGCGCTCCAGCTCCGCGCGCGCCTCCTTCCAGCGCTTCTCCTCCACGAGCAGGCGCGCGAAGCGGAGGTGGTCGGCCGGAGTCCAGGCCGGGCCGTGGCCGTTGGGCGCCGCGCGCGTGTAGGCAACGATCGCGCCCGCGCGATCGCCCGTCTCCTCGCGCACGCGGGCGAGCATGAACCAGGCCTTCGGCGCGCGCGGATCGTCCGGCGCGGCGGCGACGAACTTCTCGAGGGCCTGGCCGGCCTGGGCGACGGCGCCCGTCTCGATCTGCGCCTCCACGCCCGGCATGAACGCGGGATCGACGAAAGCGCTCTGCCCGTACTGCTCGCGCAGCCGCGTCAGCGCCTCGTTGGCGACGGGCCACTTCCCGGCCGCGGCCGCGCCGAGCCCGAGACGCGCGAGCGCGCTGTCCGCGCGCGGGTCGGCGGGGAACTCGTTCACGAGCTGTCGCGTCCACGCCTGCGCGTCGTCCCAGGCCTGCCCGTCCACCGCGGAGACGATCAGCGCGTACAGGAGCCCCGGGCTCGCGTGCCCCGCCGTGATCAGCGCGACGGCGGCCTTCTTGAAGCCCTCCTGGTCGCCGCGCCCGAACGCCACCGCGGCGAGCCCGTAGTCGGCGACGTCGCCCATCGCCACGGTGCCGCTGTCGCGGGCGTCGGTCAGGCCGGCGCTCGCCTCGTCCCAGCGCTTGAGGGCGAGGGCGGCCACGCCGAGGCCGAGCTGGGCCAGGGGGCCCTCGCCGGCTCTGCTCGCCTCGGTGAACTCCGCGCGCGCCTCCCCGGGCAGCCGCGAGCTCAGGAGCGCCACGCCGAGGGCGACGTGCGCGCGGCCGACGAGCGGCGAGGTGGGCGCCTGGGCGATGAAGTCGCGCAGCAGGGGCTGCGCCTCGAGGGCCCGCCCCGTGCGCAGGAGCAGGATCCCCTGGTTCAGCCGCGCGATCCCCGCGCGGGGGTGATCCGGGTAGCGCTCGCGCATGTGCTCCAGCAGCTCCAGCGCGGTCTGCGTGTCGCCGCTGCGCGCGGCCAGCTCGGCGGCCAGCACGACGGCGTCCGGCGCGAGCGGGCTGTCGGGCAGCTCGCGGGCGAAGTTCGAGAAGATCTGGCGCGCGTCGGTGTCGTTGCCCCGGCGCAGCTCCGCCCAGCCCACCGACAGGCGCGCCGCCGGGGAGGCGGGATCGGCCGGGAACTCGCCGAGGAAGCGGCGGAAGACGGTGATGGACGCGGCATAGTCGCCCGCGTAGTAGGCGCTCTCGCCGGCGAGGAGCAGCGCCGGCCCCCGCAAGTCGGCGGGGATCGGCTGCTCGAGCAGGGCGCCGGCGTCGGTCTGGACCTGGACGAACTCGCGGAACTCGAAGTTGAGCTGGGCGAGCCGGAGCCGCGCGTGCCAGCCGAGGGAGCCGATGGGCTCGGCCATGCGCGCGAGGTCGTAGCGCGTCCGTGCCTCGTCGCGCTTGCCCTCGGCGCGGAATACCTCGCCCTCGACGAACAGGACCCAGGCGCGGTCGCGCGCGTTGAGCCCCCTGGCCAGCAGCTCCTGGTCGAGCGCGTGGGCGGCAGCAAGGTTCTTCGTGGCCGCCCAGCGCACCATCGAGAAGACCGCGGGCATGGCCAGCGGCGAGTTGCGCTCCTGGAGCGGCTTGAGGGCCTCGCGCGCGCCCGCCCAGTCGCCGCCGTTGAGCAGGGCCTGCACGAGCCCGAGCTGCGCCCAGTCGCGCTCGGGGAAGTCGCCGGCGTAGGCGAGCACGTCGCGATAGGCCTTCACGGCCTCCACCGGGCGGCCGGCGGCGTTGCGCCACCAGCCCAGGCGCAGATAGCCGGTGTGGAGGAGCGGATGCGCGCCGCCGGCCACGAAGCGCGTGAGCTGCTCGTCCGCGGCGCCGTACTGCTTGAGCCGGCCGAGCGTCTCGCCGAGCCGGAACAT
>JACQCN010000425.1 GCA_016201575.1 Candidatus Rokuibacteriota bacterium
GGCGCCGGCGCCGCGATGCTCGACCTCCGCGTGGGCCAGCATCTCCCTGGCCTTCGTGAGCGGGCCGCGGGCCGCCGCGCGCGCCGCCGCCTTGGCCTTCTCGAAGGCCGCCTCGGCCCGCTGCACGGCCGCCTTCGACTCCTCGATCCGCGCGGGGCACTCGAAGGCGGCCGCCGCGCTCGCCCACAGCACCGCCGCCGCCACCATACCCGTCCACACCAGTGATCGCATCTCAGGATCTCCTTTCCGTGACGGCGTCTGCCTCGATCGGCGCCGCCTCGTCGATCGCGAGGCGCCGTGGCGCCGGCGACGCCAGGTCGGCGGCCGCCGTCTGGCGGGCGAACGCCTCGTCGCTCTCCCACCCCCAGCGCGCGAAGAACGTGGGGACCACCAGCATGTTGAGCAAGGTCGAGGTGAAGAGGCCGCCCAGGATCACGTGGGCCATCGGCCGTTCCAGCTCCTTGCCCGCCAGGTCGCCGAACACGAGCGGCAGGACGCCGAGCGCGGCCGCCGCCGCCGTCATCAGGACGGGCGCCAGCCGGTCCTTCGAGCCCTCGAGGATCACCTCGTCCTTCGATCGCCCCTCGGCCCGCAGCTGCCGGTAGTGGCTGACGAGGATGATGCCGTTGCGGGCGGCGATCCCGAAGACGCCGATGAACCCGATGAGCGACGAGACGCTCAGGATCCGGTCCGCGAGGAAGATCGCGAGCACCCCGCCGATGAGCGCCAGCGGGAGATTGGCGAGCACGAGCAGGGCCGACCGGAGCGACGCGAAGGCCTTGAACAGCAGGAGGAAGGTCAGGACGAGCGCGACGAGGCCGTAGAAGCCGAGAATGCGCGTCGCCTCCTGCTGGCTTTCGAACTGGCCGCCGTACTCGATGAAGTAGCCGGCCGGCCGCCGCACGCCCCTGGCGATCTCCGCCCGGGCCTCCCCGATGACACTGCCGAGGTCGCGTCCCTGGACGTTGGCCTGGACGAGGATGCGCCGTTGCACCTTCTCGCGGTTGATGAAATAGGGCCGGTTCTCGACCTCGACGTCCGACACCGTCCGGAGCGGCACCTTCTGGCTCTCCCGGGCGTCGATCAGGAGATTGCGCATCGAGTCGGCGTTCCGGCGGGACGCCTCGTCGAACCACACGAAGAGGGGGAACGACCGCTGCCCCTCGACGACCTTCGAGACCTCCTCGCCGTTGAAGGCGATCTGCGCCGTCTCGAGCACGTCGCCCGGGTTCAGGCCGACGCGCGCCGCCATCTCCCGATTCACCGCGATCCGGATCTGCGGCACGTCGATCTGCGGCTCGAGCTGGAGGTCTCGCACGCCCTTGACCTCGCGCAGGATCGCCTCGACCTGGCCGCCGAGGTCGCGGAGGACGCCGAGATCGGGGCCGTAGACCTTGATCGCGATCTGCGCCCGCACGCCGGAGAGGACCTCGTCGAGGCGGTGGGCGATGAACTGCCCGACGTTGACCGCGATGCCCGGCACCTGCTCCAGGTCCTCGCGGATCTGGTGGACCAGCTCCTCCGGATCACGGGTCCCGTAGCGGATGGTCACGTCGAACTCGCTGAAGTTCGGCGGCTGGGCATCCTCGTCGAGCTCCGACCGGCCGGCGCGCTGGGCGACCGAGACGACCTCGGGATGCCGGCGGAGGAGGGTGGTGATGCGCCGGCCCAGGCGCATGGACTCGTCGAGCGAAGTCCCGGGAAGCGTGCTGACCGCGATGACGAAGTTGCCTTCCTGGAACTCGGGCAGGAACGAGCGGCCGAGGGTCGGGATCAGCGCGAGGCTGACGGCGAGCAGCGCCAGCGTGAGCCCCATGACCCAGTAGGGGCGGCGGAGGGCGCGGCGGAGCGCGACCTCGTAGAACATCTTGAGCCAGCGCACGGTCAGACTCTCCCGCTCCGGCCGCCCGCCCCGGCGGGCGAGCAGGAGCGAGCAGAGGACCGGCGTGAGCGTCATGGCCACGATCAGCGACGCGAAGAGCGAGGCCGTGAAGGCGAGGCCGAGCGGCGTGAAGATGCGTCCCTCGACGCCGGTCAGGAGGAAGATCGGCACGAAGACCACGACGGTGATCCACGTCGCGTACACCACGGAGCTCCGGATCTCCCGCGAGGCCTCGAAGACCACGCGAAGGGTCGGCCGCGGGTCGGGGCGCTCGCGGTTCTCGCGCAGCCGGCGGACGATGTTCTCCACGTCGATGATGGCGTCGTCGACGACGGCCCCGATGGCGATGGCCAGCCCGCCGAGCGTCATCGAGTTGATGCCGATGCCGAACCACCGGAGCGTGAGGATACCGAGAAGCAGCGAGAGCGGCATCGCGGTGAGCGTGATGACGGAAGCGCGGACGTTGAACAGGAAAAACACCACGACCACGGTGACGATCACGGCACCCTCGAGCAGCGCCCGCCGGAGGTTCCGGATGGCCGACTCGATGAAGGAGGCCTGGCGGAAGACGTCGGTGTGCAGCTCGAGGCCGGGCGGGAGGGTCTTCCGGATCTCGCGCAGCGCCTCCTCCACCCAATAGGTCACGGTGAGCGTGTCGGCCCCGTAGAGCTTGGAGACGGTGCCGATCACGGCGGGTTTGCCCATGTAGCTGGCGTCGCCGCGGGGGAACTCCGGGCCGAACCGCACGTCGGCGACCTGCTAGACGGTGATCGGCGTCCCCTGGCGGTCGGCGACCACGGTCTTGCGGAGGTCGGCCAGCGACCCGATGCGCCCGACGCCGGTGACCGCCAGCTCCTGGCCCTCCCGCACCTGGTATCCGCCCGGCACGTTGACGTTGGCCTTGCGGAGCGCCTCGGTGACGTCCTTCACGGTCACGCCGTACTGCCACAGCCGGTCGGAGGACAGGAGGACCTGGTACTGCTTGACGCCGCCCCCGATCGAGACGACCGAGGCGACGCCCGGGATCGACAGGAGGCGCCGGGCGATGTCCCAGTCGGAGATCGTGCGGAGATCGAGCGGCGACACGGTGTCGCTCACGAGCGCGTACTTGACGAGCCAGCTCACCGCCGAGGTCACGGGCAGCATCGTCGGCTCCCGCGTGCCGGGGGGAAGCGCCGCCTTCACCGATTGAAGCCGCTCGCCCACGAGCTGGCGCGCCCGGTAGATGTCGGTGCCCCAGGTGAACACGACCACGACCGTCGAGAGGCCGGCCGAGGACTTCGACCGGATCACGTCGACGCCGGGGGTGCCGTTGATGGCGCTCTCCATCGGGAACGTGACCAGCCGCTCGACGTCCTCCGGCGCGATGCCGGGCGCCTCGGTCTGGATGACAACCTGAGGCGGCGCGAACTCCGGGAACACGTCCAGCGTCACCCGGCGGAGGGCGACGAGGCCCACGATCAGGACGACGCTGTACGCCACCACCGTGAGCAGGCGGTTGCGGAGGGAGGTCCGGATGATCCAGTCGAACATGGCCGTCAGTGGGTGTGGCCGCCGAGGGCCGCGCCCCCCGACCGCATGGTCAGCAGCTTGGTGTAGACCTGGCGCTTGCCGTCGGTGACGACCCGGTCGCCCGCCTGGAGGCCCCGCTTCACCTCGATCAGCCGGTCGTTCCGCGCGCCGGTGGCGATCGGCACGCGCGCGAAGCCGCCGTCCCGCTCGACGAAGACGAACTCCTCGCCTTCCGCCGCGATCACCGCGTCGACCGGCGCCGCGAGCACGGGCGGGCCGCCCGCGACGACGACGTTCAGCTCGGCGAACATGTCTTGTTTGAGCTGGTGGGCCGGGTTGGGGATCTGGGCCCAGACGTGCACGGTGCGCTTCTGGGGGTCGACCACGGGGTGGATGAAGGACAGCATGCCCTCGAAGACCTGCCGGGGGAAGGCCGTCACCGTCAGGCGCACGCGCTGCCCGAGCCGCAGCACCGGCAGGAGGTCCTCGAAGGCCTCGCCCTCGGCGATCATCACCGAGTCGTCGCTGATCCGGAACAGCGTGGTGGCGGGGTCGATGATCTGGCCGAGGCTGACCGGCCGCTCGACGATCACGCCGCCGAGCGGCGCCGGGATGTGGAGCAGGGTGATGCTCTTCTCGCGCCGCACGCGCTCGACCGCCGCCCGGGGCAGCCCCAGGATCGTGAGCTGGCGGACGAGCCCCGCCGTCTCGTTCCGCCACGACTCGGCCAGCAGCTCGAGATGACGCCGCGCCCCCTCGATCTCGTTGTGGACGGCCTGGAGCTGATTCTCGGCGGCGATCAGCTCCTTGCGGGCGCCGATGCCCTTCTCGACGAGCAGCCGGTTGCGGTCGGCGTCGGCCTGGGCCAGCCGGAGCTTGTTCTCCGCCTGGGCCAGGTCGAACTCGAGCTTCGACCGCTCGATGCGGTACCGGCTCTCGGCCTGGATGAGCTCGAGCTCGAGCTTCTCGACCTCGACGCTCTGGACCTCGATCAGGTCCTGCCCCTTGCCGACACGCTCGCCGATGCCACTGTGGATGTTGACGACGCGCCCGGCGGTGCGACTCGTCACCACGGCCACCCGGTCGGGGTGCGGCTTGATGACGCCCGGGAAGCGGCGGATCTCCTCGACCGCGCGCCGGGCCACCGGCTCCGTCCGGAGCCCGATGTTCTCGCGCTCGATCGTCGAGAGCGCCAC
>JACQCN010000426.1 GCA_016201575.1 Candidatus Rokuibacteriota bacterium
TGAGCCGCTGCCCCGAGGCGCCCGACGCCGAGGCCCTCCGCGACCAGCTCCGCCGGGTCCGCCTCAAGCTCGCCTCGCTCAACTGAGCGATCCGCTGCGCCTGCCCCGCTTTCCGTGACCACCGCTGACGCCCTCGTCATCGGTGGCGGCGTGATCGGCGTCTCCGTCGCCCACCATCTCCTCGAGCGGCGCCCGCGCCTGCGGGTGATCCTGCTCGAGCGCGAGGACCAGGTCGGCACCGGCGCCACGTCGAAGGCGACGGGGGGCGTGCGCCATCAGTTCTCGACCGAGGCCAACATCCGCCTCACGCTGCTCTCGTACCCTTACTTCGCCGACGCCCGCGAGCGGCTCGGCCGCCCGGTCGACTTCGTCGCCCACGGCTACCTCTTCGTGACGGGCGACCCCGCGACCCTCGCCGCTTCCGTCCGCAGCGTGGAGCTGCAGCGCTCGCTGGGTGTGCGGAGCCGCGTGCTCGCCCCGGACGAGATGAGGCCGCTTCTGCCCGCGCTCGTGACCGCCGACCTCCTCGGCGGCACCTACTGCGGCGACGACGGGTCCGCCGACCCGCACGGGCTGCTGCAGGCGTTCCTGGCCCTGGCGCGCGACCGCGGCCTCGACGTCCGCACGAGCGAGGGCGTGACCGGAATCGTCAAGACGGGCGCCCGCGTGACGGGCGCGCGCACGGTGAGGGGAGAGTACGCGGCGCCGGTGGTCGTCGATTGCGCGGGTCCTCACGCGGACGAGATCGGCGCGCTCGCCGGCGTGGGCATCCCGTCCCGGCCCTACAAGCGCCAGGTGCTGGTGACCGAGCCGCTGCCGCAGCTTCCCGGCGTCTTCCCGCTGATCGTCGACCTGGACACCGGCTGGTACGTGCATCGGCAGGGCGCGAGCGCGGTGCTCATGGGCGGGACGGACAAGGATCGCCAGCCGGGCCACGACACCACGGTCGACTGGGACGCCTTCGACCTCGTCTTCCGGGCCGCCGCCCGGCGGGTCCCGCCGCTGGCCGAGGCCAGGGTGATGCGCGCCTACGCCGGCGTGCGCGACCTCACGCCCGACTACCATGGCATCCTCGACCAGGCGGCGGAGGCACCGGGGTTCTACGTCGCGTGCGGGTTCTCCGGCCACGGCTTCATGCACGCCCCCGCGATCGGCCGGCTCATGGCCGAGCTCGTCCTCGACGGCCACGCCGGCAGCATGGACATCGCGCCCCTGTCGCTGGCGCGGTTCGCGGGCGGAACGGCGCGGCCGGAGGCGAACATGTTCTAGCGTGCTCCGGTCGCCAGCCTCGGGGAACCGGCTGACGGCCGACGGCGAGCTGGCCTACCAGCCGTTCGATCCGAGTCGGCTCGACGGGTTCGATGACGAGACGCGGGCGCCGGCGCGGCTCGGACTCAATGGCTCGTCGGGCCGGCAGCCCGCCCGTCTTCAGGTCCACCCGCGCCTGGCGCCGATGCGGATCGGGCTCAAGGGCGGCGAGACCGTTCGGCTACGGCGCCGACTACCAGTCGGTCGGCAAGCGCCTTGAGACGCTCGCGACGTCAGCGATGAAGAAGGATCGAAAGGTGTGGGCCGCACTCGACCCGACTCGCCGGCCGAGCAAGCGTCAGAAGGATCTGGCAGACATCGCGCGGCTGCTGGAGACCTATCCCGGTCTGAGGGAGCACATTCCGACCGAAGTGCTGGACCGACTCGTCTGATCCTTTCTCTCGCGGACCACGCCCTGCGGGCGCCTCAGGCCCCGGCCGTCTTGACGCCGAGGACGTTGAAGGCCGGAACCGGCTTGAGAAAGCCCTTGAGGGTCAGATCCCCGAGGGGCTCGATCTCGAGCAGCTCCTCGAGCGCCGCCAGCAGCCGCGGCGGGATCAGGATCTGGCCCGCCCTGGCCTCGCCGCAGAGCCGGGCCGCCAGGTTCGTGACGGTCCCGATGGCGCCGTAGTCCCAGCGCCCCTCGAAGCCGATCGCGCCGATTGTCGCGTAGCCCTGTGCGACGCCGATCCCGAAGCTCAGGTCGTAGCCCCGCTTGCGCCACGCGCCCGCCAGCTCGCGCACGTGCTCCCGCATCTCTAATGCCATGCGGATCGCGCGCTCGCCCGGGTTCGGCACGGGCACGGGGTCGTTGAAGAAGACCATCATGCCGTCGCCGGTGAAGCGCTCGAGCGTGCCTTCATGGGCGAGGATCAGCCGGCCCATCTCGGCGTGGTACTCGCGGAGCACGCCCATGACCTCCTCTGGCTCGGCCGTCTCGGCGAAGGTCTTTCCCCATTCCACCGGGTACCGCTCTTCGCCCGCCTGCAACATTCCGGCGGCCAACAGCGCCACCGTGGGGACCCATTTAGAGCGGAATGTTGCCATGTTTCTTTCGGGGCA
>JACQCN010000433.1 GCA_016201575.1 Candidatus Rokuibacteriota bacterium
CCTCGGCCGGGACGGTGTACGACTGGGCCTTGAGCCGGAGGTCGATCTGGGACTCGGAGCGCTCGAGCGCGGTCCCCATCGCGTAGAGGTTGTTCTCGCAGAGGAAGAGCACCGGCAGGCGCCAGAGCGCCGCCAGGTTCATCGACTCGTGGAACTCGCCCTGGGGGACGGCGCCGTCGCCGAAGTAGCAGACGATCACCTGGTCACCGCCCCGGTACTTGATCCCGAAGGCCACGCCTGCGGCGAGCGGCAGGTGGGCGCCCACGATGGCGTGGCCGCCCAGGAAGTTGACGCTCTTGTCGAAGAGGTGCATCGACCCGCCCTTGCCCTTGCTGAGCCCGTCGCGCCGGCCGAACAGCTCGGCCATCATCCGGCGCGGGTCCGCGCCCTTGGCCAGGCAGTGCCCGTGCTCGCGGTACGCGGAGATCGCGTAGTCGTCCGGCCGCAGCACCGAGGTCGCGCCCACGGCCACCGCCTCCTCGCCGATGTAGAGGTGGAGGAAGCCGCCGATCTTGCCGAGCGCGTAGTTCTCCGCCGCCTTCTCCTCGAACCGCCGGATCAGCATCATCTGCGACAGCAGGCGCCGCGCCAGCTCGGCGTCCCCCACGGGGGTCGGCATCTGCTTGACCTGCGCCATCAACTCCTCCCGCTACCAGCGCATCGCGCTGAGGTCGTCGACCGACAGCCGCCGTCGCAGGCGGAAGATCGCCATGATGATGGCGAGGCCGACCGCCACCTCGGCGGCCGCGACGGTCATGCCGAAGAACACCAGCACCTGGCCGTCGGCGGTGCCGAACTGCGCGCCGAACCCGACCAGCGCGAGGTTGGCGGCGTTGAGCATCACCTCGATCGACATGAAGATGACGAGCGGGTTGCGCCGGACGAGCACGCCCGTCACCCCGATCACGAACAGCACCGCCGACAGACCAGTGTAATAGGAACCGGGGAGCACGCCTATCCGGCCTTTCTCGACTTCGCCAGCGCCAGCACGCCGATCATCGCGGCCAGGAGCAGCACCGACGTCAGCTCGAACGGGAACAGGTAGTCGGTGAACAGCAGGCGCCCGATCGCCTCCACCCCGCCCGGGGCGGGGACGGCGGCGACGGGCGCGGCCCGCCGGCTCACGAGCATCAGCACCAGCTCGACCAGGAGGAGCGCGCCGAACGGGATCGCGATCAGGCGGACGGGCCGCAGCGGGTCCGGGCCCGTCTCCTCCTTGCCCGGGATCAGCACCATGATCGCGAACACGAAGAGGATCATGATGGCGCCCGCGTAGATGATGACCTGCGCCCACGCCAGGAACTGGGCGTGCAGCGTCAGGTACATCACGGCGATGCTCCCGAGGTTGACGATGAGGAACAGCGCCCCGTGGATCGGGTTTCGCTTGAGCACGAGCCCCAGGGCGGAGGCGACGGCGACGGCGGCCACGACGAGGAAGACGGCCAGCGGCACGTCAGGGCGTCCGGTCGGGCGGAATGGGTATGGGCGAGCCCGGCCGCCCGTCGAGCCCGGCGGGCTCCAGGGCCAGCAGCATCTCCTTCGTGTAGATCATCCCCTCCCGGCTGTACGACGAGAACTCGAGGATGCCGGTGTCCATGCGGATGGCGTCCTCCGGGCAGGCCTCCACGCAGTAGCCGCAGAACACGCACTTGCCCAGGTCGATGGTGAACTCCTGGCAGACCTTCTCGATCTCCGGGTTCGGGTGCTCGGCGGCCACGATGTAGATGCAGCGGGCCGGGCACACCGTCTCGCACATCATGCAGGCCACGCAGCGGGGCGACCCGTCCTCCCGCCGCACCAGGCGGTGGAGGCTGCGCAGGCGGGGCGAGTAGGGCCGGCGCTCCTCCGGGTACTGCACCGTCACCGCGCCCCGCGCGTCC
This sequence comes from Candidatus Rokuibacteriota bacterium, assembly GCA_016201575.1. Taxonomy (GTDB): domain Bacteria; phylum Methylomirabilota; class Methylomirabilia; order Rokubacteriales; family CSP1-6; genus AR9. The sequence continues at coordinate 1,881 of JACQCN010000433.1, forward strand.
TTCCGGCCGAGGGCGTGGGCGACGTGCCGGCCCATGTTGCGGAAGAAGTGGCGGGCGGTGAGCCCGAGGCCCGAGAAGACCTCGCGCAGGTAGACGCGCTGGACGAGCTTCACCGGGCGCCCCACAGGAGCAGCGCCGCCCCCGTCAGCACGATGTTGGCGATCGAGAGGGGGAAGAGCCCGAGCCAGCCCAGCCGCATCGCCTGGTCGTAGCGGAAGCGGGGCAGCGTCCAGCGGATCAGCATCAGGAACCAGATCATCACGACCACCTTCAGGACGAAGGCGCCGACCTGCAGGAGCGAGACGGCGAGGCCGGGCAGGGCGACGGTGGCGCCCCACGGGAAGACGAAGCCCGCGGGCTCGAGGTAGGGGATCTGCCAGCCGCCCAGGAAGAGGGACACGGTCATGCCCGAGATCACCACCGTCTCCAGGAAGTCGGCCATCACGAAGAGGCCGAACTTCATGCCGCTGTACTCGACGAAGTAGCCGATGATCTCCGACTCCCCCTCGGGCATGTCGAAGGGAATGCGCTTGGTGGCGGCGATGCCGGCGGTGAGGAAGAGGACGAAGGCCAGCGGCTGGGTGACGATCCCCCACTTCGGGAGCCACCCGCCGAGCAGCGGGCCCTGGGCCCGCACGATGTCCATCATGTTGAGCGAGCCGTACACCATCACCACGCCGACGATGGAGGCGCCGATGGCGACCTCGGCCGTGATCATGAGCGCGGCCGCCCGCTGCCCGCCGAGGAGGGCGTAGTTGTTGGCGGAGGACCAGCCCGCCATCATCACGCCGTAGACGCCCAGCGAGAGCATGGCGAAGACGTAGAGGATCCCGACGTTGAAGGTGAGCGCCTGGAGCGGCACCTCGCGGCCGGCCACGCGCAGCGTGTCGCCGAACGGGATCGAGGCGAAGGCCACCAGCGCGAAGAACACCGACACGAAGGGGGCCAGGCTGAAGAGCACCCGGTCCGCGCGCGCCGGGTAGAACTCCTCCTTGGTCAGCATCTTGATGGCGTCGGCGAGCGGGTGGAGCAGCCCCATGATCCGGAAGCCGAAGATGGAGGCGCGGTTGGCGCCGATGCGGTCCTGCATGATCGCCGACTGCTTGCGCTCGACCCAGGTCATGAGGCCGCCCAGGTTGAGCACGAACAGCATCACGAAGGCGACGCGCCCGAGCGCGATCCCGACGTCGGCGAGCGTGGCCGTCACGCCGGCGGCCCCGTCCGGATCATCTGCCCGGTGTCGCCGAGCGCGCGGTAGGTGAGGCCGGCGAAGGCGGGGACGGCGGCGGCGAGATCCAGGAAGCAGTCCTCGGCCCGCGCCGGCCGCGACGCGCCCCGCGCCTCCTGGAGCACGCGGCCCAGGATCTCCCAGTCCGGCCGGGCGTGGCCCAGCGGCGGGAAGGCCTCCCGGAAGCGCTGCACCCGGCCCTGGAAGTTCGTGTAGGTCCCCTCGCGCTCGGGGTAGGCCGCCGCCGGCAGCGTGAGGTGGGCGTGGGCGCTCGTCGCGTTGGCGTTGGTCCCCTGGAAGATCACCGTCTCGGCGCCGAGCAGGCCGTCGAGGACCTCTCCCTCGGGGAAGGCCGAGGCGAGCAGGTCGTGGCCGAAGATCCACAGGCACCGGAGGCGACGGGC
>JACQCN010000434.1 GCA_016201575.1 Candidatus Rokuibacteriota bacterium
CGCTCGGTGAAAGTGTGGGAGAAGATGAAGCCGTGAAGGCCAAGGACCGCGTGCTCTCGGGCATGCGCCCCACCGGCAAGCTGCACCTCGGGAACTACCTGGGGGCGCTCGACAACTGGGTCCGCATGCAGGACGATTACGACTGCTTCTTCTTCGTCGCCAACTGGCACGCCCTCACCACGGGCGCGGAGAACGCGGCGGAGGTGCCGGCGAACACCGTGGAGATGGCCGCGGATTGGCTCGGCGCGGGCCTCGACCCGGCGCGCTCGACCCTCTTCATCCAGTCGCTGGTGCCTGAGCACGCCGAGCTGCACCTGCTCTTCTCCATGATCACGCCCCAGAGCTGGCTCGAGCGCGTGCCGACCTACAAGGAGATGGTCGACCAGCTCGGGCTGGAGTCGCCCTCGTACGGGCTGCTCGGCTACCCGCTGCTCCAGTCGGCGGACATCCTCATGTACAAGCCCCGGTGGGTGCCGGTCGGCGTCGACCAGGTGCCCCACGTCGAGCTCACGCGGGAGGTGGCGCGGCGCTTCAACCACGTCTTCGGGCCGGTCTTCCCCGAGCCGGAGGCCAAGCTCACCGAGATCCCGAAGGTGCCCGGGACCGACGGGCGGAAGATGTCGAAGTCCTACGACAACGCCATCTACCTCTCCGACAGGGCCGAGACGATCGTGGCCAAGGTGCGGCCCATGGTGACGGACCCGGCGCGGAAGCGCCGCTCCGATCCCGGCAACCCCGACATCTGCCCGGTCTTCGACCTGCACAAGATCTTCACGCCGGCCGCCGACCGCGAGTGGGCGGCCACGGGCTGCCGCACCGCCGGCATCGGCTGCCTGGACTGCAAGGGCAAGCTGCTCGAGCACATGCTGCCGCCGCTGGCGTGCGTCCGCGAGCGCCGGCAGCAGTTCGCGGAGAAGCCCGACGACATCGTGGACATCCTGCGCGACGGATCGAAGCGCGCCCGGGAGGTGGCCAGGCAAACCATGGAAGACGTGCGGCGCGCGGTGCCGCTCGAGCCATGACGACGATGGCGACGGAGCCGGGCCTCACCGTTCACGTCGGCGAGTTCGAGGGGCCGCTCGACCTGCTCCTCCACCTCTGCCGGACCAACGAGATCGACCTGTCGCGGCTGCCCGTGCGGACCGTCACCGACCAGTACCTCGCCCACCTGGAGGCGATGCAGTTCCAGGACATCGAGACGGCGGGGGCCTTCCTCGTCCTCGCCGCCACGCTCGTCTACCTCAAGTCGAAGCTCCTCCTGCCCCCGGACGACACGGCGACCGAGGCGCTGGACGAGGAGGGCGAGGCCCTGCGGCTCGAGCTGGAGACGCGGCTGCGCGAGTACGCGCGGGTGAAGGCGGCGGGGGAGTGGCTGGCGGCGCGCGAGGCGGAACAGCTGCTCCTCTTCGGGCGGCCCGACGCCGAGCTGCCGCGGCCCGAGGAGATCCCGCTGGAGGACCTGAGCGCGCACCTCCTGTCCCGCGCCATGACGCGGCTCATCGAGGAGCAGCGGCGCCAGGCGCCGCGCGAGGTGGAGCCCAACCCGCCCTCGGTACTCGAGCGCATGGCCGAGATCGTGGCCCTCCTGCGCTCCACGTGGTCGCTGCTCTTCGGGACGCTCGTCGGCGAGGAGCGCCGGCGGGCCGAGGTCGTCGTGACCCTGCTCGCCCTGCTCGAGCTGGTGCGGCTCGGCCGGGCCCACGCCCAGCAGACCGAGCTGTTCGGCGAGATCGTGATCGAGCGGCCCGGCCCGGAGGCTCCCGCATATGCCGGAACCGATTAGCCTCGTCGAGGCCCTCCTGTTCGCGTCCGACGCGCCCGTCGAGGCCGAGCGGATCCGCGAGGTGCTCGACCTCGCCTCGGTCGCGGACGCGCGCGAGCTGATCGCCCGGCTGGGCGAGCGCTACGCGCAGCAGGAGAGCGCGCTCCAGGTCGTGGAGGCGGGCGGCGGGTTCCGCCTGGTGACGCGCCCGGAGGTGGCGCCCTGGCTCGTCCGCCTCGCCCGGAGCCGCACCCGCTCCCGCCTCTCGCGTCCGGCCCTCGAGACGCTGGCGATCGTCGCCTACAAGCAGCCGGTGTCGCGTCCCGACGTGGACGCGATCCGCGGCGTGAACTCCGAGGCCGTCCTCGACAACCTGATGGAGAAGCGCATGATCCGGACCGCCGGCCGCAAGGACGCGCCCGGACGGCCCTTCCTCTACGAGACGACCCGGGAGTTCCTCGTCGCCTTCGGGCTGCGCGACCTCTCCGAGCTGCCGCAGGTCGAGGGCGAGCTCCTCCTCCCGGAGCCCGTCGCGGTCGCCGCGGGCGATGCGAACCCGCCTCAACAAGATCCTGGCCCGGGCGGGGCTGACGAGCCGGCGGGGAGCTGACCGCCTCGTCCTCGACGGCCGCGTGGTCGTCAACGGCGAGGTGGTGACCTCGCCCGGGGTCCTCGTCGATCCCACCGTCGATCGCGTGGAGGTCGACGGCCGCCGCCTCCCGGCCTCGGAGCTGCTCGAGTACGTGCTCCTCTACAAGCCGCGCGGCTACGTCTCCACGGTGCGCGACCCGCGCGGCCGTCCCGTGGTCACGGACCTCCTGCGCGGAGAGCACGGGCGCCTCTACCCGGTCGGGCGCCTGGACTTCGACGTGGAGGGCGTGCTGCTGCTGACCAACGACGGCGAGCTGACGCACCGGCTCCTGCACCCGCGCTACGGGTTCCCGCGCGTGTACGAGGCGACGGTGGAAGGACGCGTGACGGAGTCCAACCTCCCGCGGTGGCGAGCCGGGGTGACCCTCGACGACGGCCCGGCCCGGCCGCGCGCCGCCGACCTCGTCGAGAGCGGCGCCGCCGCCTCGCGCCTCCGCCTCACCTTCGCGGAGGGACGCAAGCACGAGGTGAAGCGCTACTGCGAGGCCCTCGGCCATCGTGTGACCCGGCTGACGCGGATCGCCTTCGGCCCCCTCACGCTCGGCCCTCTGCGCCCCGGGCAGACACGCCCGCTCGCGCCGCCCGAGATCCGCGCGCTCCGCGCGATCCGCTGAGAACTCGGAGGGGGCCACGGCGATGGTGCGACCGGGCGGGTGGCGCAGGGGGCGGTCCCCGCGGGGCCGCGCGCAGCGCGGCGTTCGGGCGAGTGGGTGACGGAGCCGGACCCGCGGGGGCGGC
>JACQCN010000435.1 GCA_016201575.1 Candidatus Rokuibacteriota bacterium
CTGCTCCCGGAGGGAGAGGCCGATGATGGACTCGACCGGCGAGACGACCTGCTTGTCCTCGATGAAGTCTCCGAGGTGGGAGTCTTCCTCCTCTCCGATCGGCGTCTCCAGCGAGATCGGCTCCTGGGCGATCTTCAGGACCTTGCGCACCTTGTCCACGGGCACGTCCATCTTGGCGGCGATCTCCTCGGGCGTGGGCTCGCGCCCGAGCTCCTGCACGAGCTGCCGCGAGGTGCGGATCAGCTTGTTGATCGTCTCGATCATGTGCACGGGGATGCGGATCGTGCGGGCCTGGTCGGCGATGGCGCGGGTGATGGCCTGGCGGATCCACCAGGTGGCGTAGGTCGAGAACTTGTAGCCGCGGCGGTACTCGAACTTGTCGACGGCCTTCATAAATCCGATATTGCCTTCGTGGATCAGGTCCAGGAACTGCAGCCCTCGGTTGGTGTATTTCTTCGCGATCGAGATCACGAGCCGGAGGTTGGCCTCCACCATTTCCTTCTTGGCGCGGGCGGCCTTGGCCTGCCCGGCCTTGATGACGGCCATGACGCGCTTGATCTCGTCGGCCCGGGCGTTGGCGCGCACCTCCGCGCGCTTGATCTCCTGCTGGGCCACCCAGATCTGGCGCTGCTTCGGGCTGGCGAACTTCTTGGCGGCCTTCTGGTCGAGATCGGTGTCGTGCACGCCGTTGGCGCCGTTGGCGCCGAAGGAGACGTAGATGAGGTTCTGGACCTCCTCGGCCGAGGGCCGCCGGCCGTTGGTCCAGAGCGCGATCACGCTCTCCGCCCGCTCGACGTTCTCCAGCAGCTCGCGCAGCTCCTGCACGAGGCCGCGGCGCTCGGGGTTGCCGTCCTCGCGGTCGATGATCTGGGCGCCGATGTTCAGCGCCCGCAGCGTCTCCAGCACCTTCTGCTGCTTGGCCTGGGCCTGGGTCTCGTACTTCTTCCAGGCCGGCTCCTTGCCCCCCTTGCTCTTCTTCTTCCCGGTGCCGGTCCGGAGCTTGCGCCCGCGCTCGAGGAGCTGCTCGCGCTCGCGGAGCAGGCGGTCCACGACGCCGAGCTTGCCGACGACCACCCGGGTCAGCTCCTCGGCCTTGTCGTCGTCGAACTCCTCCTCCGAGATCTCCACCACTTCCTTGACGGGGATGTCCCGCTTGCGGAGCTTCTCCCGGAGCATCCGGAACCGCTCGATGGCGAGGTTGGTGGAGAGGACGGCGCGCGCCACCTCCTCCTTGCCCTCCTCGATGCGCTTGGCCAGCGCGATCTCGCCCTCGCGGGTCAGGAGGGAGACGCGGCCCATCTCGCGCAGGTAGAGGCGCACCGGGTCCTCGGTGCGGCCGACGGGGCCGGGCGTGAGGTCGATTGGCTCGGGCGGGCCGTCGCCTTCGTCGACCTCGTCGGGCACGGGCGTCTCGATCTCGGACGGCAGCCGGCTGGCCTTGGCCGAGGCCACGACCTCGATGTCCATGGCGCCGAACATCATCATGATGTCGTCGAGCTGGTCGAGCGACACCAGATCGGAGGGAAGGGCGTCGTTCACCTCGTCGTAGGTGAGGTAGCCCTTCTGCTTGCCCTTCGAGATGAGCTTGTCCAGCCCTTCCATCTTGGGTTCATCAGCCATTCGTGTGGACTCCTTCTGGACCCGAGGGCCTGTCGGATTTCTCGGGCTGGGCGCTCACGCCCAGCGTGAGCCCGCGCGCCCGCTCTCCCTCGCGCTGGAGCGCGAGGAGCTCGGCCTCGAACGCGGGAGGCGACGCCGCGCCGGCGGCCTGGCCCTCGGCGATGGCCCGGGTCACCTCCCGGATGCGCCGGAGCCGGCGCTTGAGCTCGAAGCGGTTCCGGTACTGCGCGATCACGGTGGGCGCGTCGCTCCAGTCGCGCTCGTGGAGGAGGAGCGCGGCCAGGACGCTCCGCTCCGGGTCGTCCGGCAGGTCGGACATGAGAGTGGCCGGCGCCGCGTCCGGACGGAGGCGGAGGCCCGCCAGGATGACCCGGAGCGCCGGATGCACGAGGTCGCCGTCGTCGACGAGGGGCAACAGGAGCGGTCGCGACTCCGCCACGTGCAGGAGGAGGCACAGCAGCTCCCGCTCCGCGAGCGCCATCGTGGCGGGCGCGGCGGCGGGAGGCGGCGGGCCCACGGGCCGCGCCCGCGCGCTCTGCAGCCGCTGGGCCTCGATCCAGAGCTGGGTCGCGTCCACGCCGAGCTTGAGCGCCGCCTCGCGGGAGAGCGCGAGGGCCTCCTCCGCGCTGCTGACCTTGGAGAGCATCAGCGCGACGCGGGCGAACGCGGAGGCCCGGCCCCGCGGGCCGCTCGGATCGCGAGTCTCCGCGAGGGCGCGGTCGAGCGCGTAGGAGAGCAGGCTCCGGGACGCGGCGATGCAGGCCTCGAAAGCGGCGGGCCCCTCGGCCCGCAGCAGTGTGTCCGGGTCGTGGCCGGCGGGCAGGAGGGCGACGCGGATCCGGAGCGCGGTGCCGTCGCCGAAGCTCCCGCTCCGGCTCACCGCCCACGCCGTGCCGTCCGCGGACGGCTCCAGCAGCTCCTCCGCGCGCTCGGCGGCCTTCTGCCCCGCGGCGTCGGCGTCGAAGAAGGTGACGACCTCGCCGCAGTAGCGGCGGAGCATCTGGAGCTGCGCGGCCGTGAAGGCCGTGCCGAGGGCGGCCACCGTCTCCGTGAAGCCGTGCTGGTGCGCCATCAGGCAGTCGAGGTAGCCCTCGACGAGGAGCGCGCGGTCCTTGGCACGGATGTGCTCGCGGGCGAGGTCGATCGAGTAGAGCGTGTGCCCCTTGGAGTACAGCGGCGTCTCCGGCGAGTTCAGGTACTTCGGCGGCTCGTCGCCGAAGGCCCGGCCGCCGAAGGCCACCACGCGGCCCTGCACGTCCTTGATCGCGAAGAGCAGCCGGCCCCGGAAGCGGTCGTAGAACCCGCCGCCGCCCTGGCGGGGCAGGACGAGCCCGGCCTTCTCGAGGAGCTCGGCGGCCACGCCCCGGGCCTTCATGAAGGACAGCAGCGCGTCCCAGCCCTCGGGCGCGTAGCCGAGGCTGAACCGGCGCGCGACCTCGGGGGCGACGCCGCGCGTGTCGAGGTACGTGCGCGCCCGCTCGCCGCCCGGCGCCCAGAGCTTCTCGGTGTAGAACTCGAGCCCGAGCTGCATCGCGCGGTGGAGGTCCTCGCGGTCGCGGTCGCCTTCCCGCCCGCGCTCCTCCGGCAGCTCGACGGCGGCGCGCTGGGCGAGCGCGCGCACCGCCTCGGGGAACGAGAGCCGGTCCTGCCGCATGAGGAAGCCGAAGGCGTCGCCGCCGACCCCGCAGCCGAAGCAGTGAAAGATCCCCTTGGCGGGATTGACCATGAAGGACGGCGTCCTCTCGGTATGGAAGGGGCAGAGGCCCTTCCAGTTCTGGCCGGTCTTCTTCAGACTCACGAACTGGCTCACGATGTCGACGAGGTCGATCCGGGAGCGGATCTCGTCGAGCACCGCGTGGGAGTAGGTGGGCATCACCCGACCTTGAGCGCCGCCACGGTCGCGCCGGCGCCGCCCTCGTTCGGCTCGCCGTCGCGGAAGGACTCGACGAGGGGATGCCCCGCGAGCAGATCGTGCACGGCCTTGCGGAGCGCGCCCGTGCCCTTGCCGTGGACGAGCCGCACCGTCGGGAGCCCGGCCAGGAAGGCGTCGTCGAGGTACTTCTCGACGATGCGCGCGGCCTCGTCGGTGGTGCGGCCGAGCAGGAGGAGCTCCGGCGCCACCCCGCCCTTCTCGGGCACCTTCGCGGGCCGCGACGGGAGCGCGGCGCCGGCGGCGACCCGGCGGAGGCTCTGCAGCGGAACGCGGACGGTGATCGTGCCCGACTGCACCGTGGCCGTCGCCCCCGCGATCGTCTGGAGCCGGCCGCGGACGCCCAGGTGCGGCGCCTCCACCGTGTCGCCGGGAGCCGGCGTCTCGCCCGCCCCGAGGTCCTCGGCCGCCGGCGTCTGGACCTTCTCCGCCAGCTCGCGCACGGACCGGCGCGCCTCGTCGAGGTGCTTGCGCGAGCGCTCCGCCTGCTTGAGGCGCTCCCACTCGCCGGCGATCGCGCGGCGGATGTCCCCGAGCAGCGCCGCCGCCTCCTGCTTCGAGCGCGCCAGGATCTCGCGGGCGCGCCGCTGCGCGTGCTCGAGCTCGGCCGAGGCGCGGGCCAGGCGCGAGGCCGTCTCGCTCTCGCGCCGCTCGATGTCGAGCCCGCGCGAGGCCTCGCTGCGCGTCTGCTCGTCCAGGCGCGCCAGCAGCTCGCTGAGCCGCGCCGCGTGCTCGGAGCGGTGGGCCTGCGCGCGCTCGATGAGCGCGCCGTCGAGGCCGAGCCGCGCCGCGATGGCCAGGGCGTAGCTCTGACCGGGGTGGTCGTAGGCCAGCCGGAACGTCGGGGCCAGCCGCTCGCGATCGAACTCGACCGACGCGTTGCGGGCGCCGGGATGGGTGCTGGCGAACGCCTTGAGCGGCTCGAGGTGCGTCGTCGCCATCACGAGGGCGCCGCGGCGCTCCAGCTCCTCCAGGATCGCCTGCGCGAGGGCCGCGCCCTCCTCGGGATCGGTGCCCGCCCCCAATTCGTCCAGGAGCACGAGGGAGCCGGCGTCGACGCGGGCCAGCACCTCCCGCACCTGCCGCACGAACGCCGAGAACGTCGAGAGGTTCTCGGCCACGCTCTGCTCGTCGCCGATCACGGCGAACAGCCGGGAGATCAGGGGGAGCCGGCTGCCCTCGGCGGCGGGCAGGTGGCACCCGACCTGCGCCATCAGGCACAGGAGGCCGAGGGTCTTCAGCGCGATCGTCTTGCCGCCGGCGTTGGGGCCCGTGACGAGGAGCAGCGGCCGCTCGCGCGGGAGCTCGAGGTCGACGGGGACGACGGGGCGCGACGGGTCGCGCCAGCTCTGGGCGAGGAGGAGCGGGTGCCGGGCGGCCTTCAGGCTCACGCTGGCGGGATCGATCGCCGGCCGCGTGGCCGCCATCCGCTCGGCCAGCGCCGCCCGGGCCACGATCCAGTCGAGCTCGCCGATGTCGGCGGCGAGCCGCTGGATGTCGGGCAGACTCGCCCGGACGGCGTCGGTCAGCTCGGCCAGGAGGCGCGCGGTCTCCTGCTCCTCGGCGCGCGTCTCCTGCACCAGCTCGTTGTTGGCCTCGATCGCGCGATCGGGCTCGACGAAGACCGTCTGCCCGCTCTGGGAGCGGTCGTGGACGATGCCGCGGAACCGCGCCCGCGCCTCGGCGCGCACGGGCACGACGTAGCGGCCGTTGCGGCGCGTGACGTAGCGATCGCTGAAGATCTTGTCGGCCTCGGAGCTGTGGAGCAGCGATTCCAGGTCGCGGACGATCTGTCGCTGCAGGTCCCGGATCCGCTGGCGGAGACGGCGCAGCCGGGGGCTCGCCTCGTCGGCCAGGCTGCCGTCGTCGGCGAGCGAGCGGTGTAGTGTATCACGGAGGGCATCGAGCCTCGGGAGCCCCTCCGCGATGTCGGCCAGCGCGGGCGCGAGCGGGCGCACGCTCCGGCCGAAGGCCCGCAGGCGGGGACCGGCGTCGAGCAGCGGGATCAGCAGGACCAGCTCCGCGCCGTCGAGAACCGCGCCCTCGGTCCGGCACCGGTCCAGGCTCGGCTCCACGTCGGGGATGGACTCCCAGGCCGGCGTCCCGTGAGCGCCCAGGGCGGCGCGCGCCTGGGACGTCTGCTCGATCGCGGTGATCACCGCGTCACGGTCGGTCAGGGGAGCGGCCGATCGGGCGCGCGCGCGTCCCATCGGGGTTCCAGCCTCGGCGGCCAGCAAGGTCCGGACTTCGTCCCACTCCACGCCCCGACCCGAGAGTGCGCCTGCGTCCATTCCCTCGCCTCGGCCGCCGCCCCCCGGGACGGGGGGAGCTCCGGAGGAATACTCGGGAGTGTCCCTCTCGCTAATCCGAAAACCGCTCGCGCCGCTTGGCCTTTTTCCGTGCCGCCAGGGCCTTGCGCTTGCGCCGGACGCTCGGCTTTTCGTAGTGCTGGCGCTTCTTGAACTCGGACAGGAGCCCGGCCTTCTCGCACTGCTTCTTGAAGCGTTTGAGGGCGCTCTCGAAGGACTCGTCGGGCTCGATGATGACCTTGGTCACGCAGTTCCCCTCCCCCCTGCCGCCACGCCGATCGCTCCCCGGTGGATAAACGACAAATATATACCATGTACCCCTAGGGCTGGCAATCAACCGCCCCTGGTTTCAGCGAAACAGCGGCGCGCAGACCAGAGACACGATCGACATCAGCTTGATCAAGATATTCATCGACGGCCCCGAGGTGTCCTTGAAGGGGTCGCCCACTGTGTCGCCGACCACGGCCGCGCGGTGGGCGTCCGAGCCCTTCCCGCCCAGGTTGCCCTCCTCGATGAACTTCTTGGCGTTGTCCCAGGCCCCCCCGGCGTTGGCCATCATGAGCGCGAGGAACACGCCGATCAGGGTGGCCCCGGCGAGGAACCCGCCGAGGGCCTCCTTGCCCAGGACGAAGCCGACCAGGGGGGGCAGGATCACGGCGGAGAGCCCCGGCGCCAGCATCTCCTTGAGGGCCGCCGCGGTGGCGATCTCCACGCACCGCGCGGTGTCGGCCTGCGCCCGGCCCTCCATCAGCCCGGGGATCTCCCGGAACTGGCGGCGCACCTCGTGGACCATCCCGAACGCCGCCCGGCCGACCGCCTTCAGCGTGAGGGCGGCGATGACGAACGGCACGATGCCGCCGAGGAACAGGCCGATGATCACCCGGGCCTTGGTGAGGTCGATCGACTCGAGCCCCACGCTTCCCGTGTAGGCGGCGAAGAGGGCGAGCGCGGTGAGGGCCGCCGAGCCGATCGCGAAGCCCTTGCCGATGGCGGCGGTGGTGTTGCCGAGGGCGTCGAGCC
>JACQCN010000468.1 GCA_016201575.1 Candidatus Rokuibacteriota bacterium
AGTAGAGCCGCCAGACGAGAAGCGCGATCAGCGGGATCAGGAGCCAGCCCAGGTACCGCTGCAGCCCGCCACCCTCGCCCCATCGCCAGCGCGAGAACTGGAACGTGCCCCACGCCCACAGGTCCGCGAGCGGCTCCCACGCCGGCGCCGCCGCCTGCTCGGCGTCGGCCCACACCACCGGCGTCGTGTCGAGGTCGTGCCAGGCGCCCCCGACCCAGGCCAGCGTCCAGGAGTGCGCGTGCCGCGCGCGGACCAGGTAGGCGCGCTCCAGCCGGCTCCACTCCTGGACGGAGTAGCCGGTCGCGTAGCGGGCGGGCACACCGGCGGCGCGCAGGAGGAGCACGGTCGCGGTGGCGAAGTACTCGCAGTGTCCACGTCGGGAGCGGAGCAGGAAGTCGGCGAGCGCGCCGTCCTCGCCGGCCGGCGCGCTCAGGTACGTCGAGTAGCGGAAGTTGTCGCCGAAGAACCGGGCGACCGTGTCGACGGCGGCGGCGGGTGTCCGCGCGCCGAGCCCGAGGTTGGCGGCGATGCGCGCCAGCACGGTGGCCTCGGCGACGGGGACGCGCAGGTCGGCCTCTGTCGGGGGCGCATCGGGTGAGTCGGCCGCGCTGAACCCGGCGGTGTAGGTCACCAGGCCCGGCCCCTCCTCGACCCGGACCGCGCCCAGCGGATTCCGGCTGAGCCCCACGACGACGAGCCGGTCGACCTCGGTCACGCCGTTGGGCAGCGCGAGCATGCCCTTGCCGCGGGTCAGGTACGCGGAGACGGTGACCCGGCGCTCGGGCGCGGGCCCCGGCCGGAGCTTCCAGGTGGCGCCGTCGGGCTCGGGCTGCACGGCCTCGAAGGCGGCGCCGGTGGCCAGCCACGTGCCGGCGTTGTAGCGGTTGTAGCTGGCGTCGCGCAGGAGCAGGGGCGCGCGCACGCCCGGCCCCGGCGTCACCCGCAGCACGACGCGCTCGGAGAGCTTGAGGGCGCCGATCTCGCCGATGTGGGTGCTGCTCCGGAACGGGTCGGCCGGCAGGATGTCGAAGAACCACTCGAAGGCCTTGGCCTCGAGCGTCGCCTGGAGCGCGTGGAGGCCGAGCTGACCCCCGTAGCCCGCGACGGCGACGACGCTCAGCAGCGCTCCCCACACCAGCGGCGAGAACCGCCGCGACCGCGCGGCCCAGAGCGCCCACGCCGAGAGGCCGCAGAGCCCGAGGTAGAACCAGAGCGTCCGGCTGTTGGCGCGGCCGGCCGACAGCAGGCAGAGCGCGAAGTACAGGTGGCTGATGTCGATGGCCCGGAGCAGTGCGCCCGTCTCTTCCCGGCGGAGGCTCCAGAAGAACGCGCTCAGCTCGATCCGTCCCGCCGTGCTGTAAGCCTGGGCGATCATCAGCGGCGCCAGCGCCAGCGGCAGCCACTGGAAGATGACCGTGAACCCGCGCCAGGCCTCGCTGGTCTGCGGCGCGCCGGTCGCGACCGAGAAGAGGTAGGCGACCATGCCGAGGAGCACGACCGTGCAGAGGTCGGACACGCGGTTGAAGTCCGCGCGCGACAGCTCCCAGCGCCGGGCGACGAGCCGCGAGCCCTCGAGGACCAGGGCCAGGCCGGCGCCGAACGGCAGCAGGCCCGTCTGCCAGCCCCAGAAGAGGAGCGTCGCGCCGAGGAGGAGAGGCGGCGTGCTCACAGCCGCGCCAGCCCTTCCGCGATCCGCCCGACCTCGAGCCGGTGCACGCCCGCCGGGAGGGCCGGGGCGGGGCCGGGCCCGGCGACGACGAGCACGAGCGCGGGAATGCCCAGCATCCGCAGGGAATCGACGAAGCGCTCCCGGTCCGCGTCCCAGGCGACGAGCACGCACACGCAGCCGCTCAGCGCGTCGTGGCGCTCCAGCACGGCCTGGTGCAGGGCGGGGAAGCGCGCGTCGCGGCAGACCCGCACGCAGGCGAGGATCTCGAGCATCCTGTCCAGGTGGCCCAGCCCCCGGCCGATGGTGAAGCAGTAGGCCTCGGCCCCGACGAACAGCAGGTCGAGCAGCGAGTCCTGGGTCTGGATCGCGCAGGCGAAGGACGCCGCCACGGAGACCGTCTCCTCGAAGACCTCGCTCGCCTCGACGTCGAGGAACGTGTCGAGGACGAGCGCGTGCCGCACGAAGAACTCGTCCTGGAACTCCTTGACGACGGGCCAGCCGAGCGTCGCCGACCGCTTCCAGTGCACGTGCCGCAGCGGGTCGCCCGGGCGGTAGTCGCGGAGCGACGCGAACTCCTCGGAGTCGCCGACCGAGGAGGCGAGCGCCACGCCGCCGCGCTGGTAGCGGCGGGTGCCGGGAAGGGCGACGCCCGGGAGCGGGTAGCGCTTCGGCAGCACGAGGACCGAGTCCTGGATCGGCAGCGTGACGAGGGCCTTCACGAGCCCGAAGGGGTCCGGGCGCCCGATCGTCAGGTCCGCGAGCGTGAAGCGGCCGCGGCGGAGCGGCAGGAGCTGCGTCGACACTTCGATCGCCCCGCGCGGCGGCAGGGCCGGCACCGGCCGCTCCGCGAGCGCCGCGCCCAGGTTGCGCTCGACGAGCCAGATCCACCGCGGGTAGCCGACCGCGCGGTCGAACCAGTTGCGGCGCTCCTCGCCGGGCTCCCGCGCGTGCCGGAACTCGTCGAAGGACGGCCGGGGATCGGCGAGCCGCTCCATGAGGACGAGACCGTCCTGCGGCGCCGCGCCGTGGTTCTCGAGGCGGATGCGGTACGGGAGCGGCTGCCCGGCCGTCCCGTAGTGGGGCAGCACGCGGCGCGCGGTCACCCGGAGCCGGAAGCCCGTGCTGGCCAGGCCAGCCACCGCGAGCAGCGCGAGGAGGAACGTGAACGCCTGGTAGGCCAGGCTGCGGTTGGTGTCGATGCCCGCCACCGCCGCCGCGGCGATCCCGGCCACGACGAGCCGGCCGGCGGGGGTCAGCCGGCGGCGGATCGCCTGCTCGCCCGCGTAGGTCGCCCGGAAAGCCCGGAAGAGGAGCCGGCGCATCAGGCGTCGCCGCTAGGCGGGGACCGGCACCTTCTTCACGATCTCCTCGACGAGCGTCTGCGGCGTGAGGCCGGAGAAGCGCGCCTGCGGGTCGAGCACGATCCGGTGAGCGATGACGGGCACGGCGATCTCCTGGATGTGCTCGGGCGCGACGAAGTCGTGGCCGTCGAGCAGGGCGAGGGCCTGGGCGGTCTTGGCCAGTGCGAGCGAGGCGCGCGGGCTCGCCCCGAGCTGGACGCCCGGCGCCGCGCGCGTGGCCCCCACGAGGTCGACGACGTAGCGCTTCAGCTCGTCGCTCACCCGCACGGCGTTGACGCGGCTGCGCACCGCGAGCACGTCGTCGAGCGACACGCACGGCCCGAGCTCGTCGATCGGGTGGTGGTCCTCCTGGGCGGAGAGGATGCCGACCTCGTCGTCGGGCGCGACGTAGCCGAGGCTGAACTGGAGCGCGAAGCGGTCCATCTGCGCCTCGGGCAGGGGGTAGGTGCCGCGGAACTCCACCGGGTTCTGGGTGGCGATGACGAAGAACAGCCGCCCCAGCCGGTAGGACTGCCCGTCGATGCTGATCTGGGCCTCGCCCATCGCCTCCAGCAGCGCGGACTGCGTGCGGGGCGAGGCGCGGTTGATCTCGTCGGCGAGCAGGATATTGGTGAAGATCGGCCCTTCGTGGAAGCGGAAGACCTGGTCCTTCTGGTCGAAGATCGACACGCCGAGGATGTCCGAGGGCAGGAGGTCGGGCGTGAACTGGATGCGCTTGAAGCGGGCGCCGATCGAGATGGCCAGGGCCTTGGCCAGCGTGGTCTTGCCGGTCCCCGGGTAGTCCTCCAGCAGGACGTGCCCGCCGCTGGCGAAGGCGGCCAGCAGCTTCCGGATCGCCGCCGACTGCCCCTTCATCACCCCGGCGATGTTGCGGGCGATGGCGTCCAGGATCTCGCCGGCCGGCGCGGGGCCGGAACGGTTGGCGGGCTCCACGATCCGATCATACAGGGATCGGGAGGGTCGGGCATAATACGCGCGTGATCTACGCCCCGATCGCCCTGCCCTTCTTCCTGCTGCTCCTCGTCCTGCTCGCGGTCTTCGTCTTCGTGGTCGAGATCCGCATCCTCGCCTACGCCTACCGGAAGGTCGGGGTCCGTCCGCGGTACGTCTTCCTGGTGCTCCTGCTGTCGCTCATCGGCAGCCACGTCAACGTCCCCCTCTACCGGGTCCCGGTCGAGCGCGTGCTGCCGCCGCAGGAGGTCTGGATGTTCGGCTGGCGCTTCGAGAGCCCGCCGGTGGTCGAGCAGGGGG
>JACQCN010000469.1 GCA_016201575.1 Candidatus Rokuibacteriota bacterium
GAGCGCCACCCGTTCTTCATCTCCGGTCCCGCGTCGATGGAGTACGTCTTCGGCCTCACGAGCCTCGACGAGATCTCCCGCGGCTACCGGTCGCTCATGGGCCAGGGGATCAAGGTCGTGAAGACGGAGGTGGAGGCCGTCGAGCCGGACAAGAATCACGTCTTCACCTCGGCGGGGAAGATCGAGTACACGCACCTCGTGGTCACGACGGGGACGCGCCTCGCTTACGAGGAGATCGCGGGGCTGGCCGAGCACCCGGAGGAGAACACCCACCCCTACGACAAGTCGACGATCGTCGACATGCGGCGGCGGCTCGACGCGTACCGGGGCGGCACGATCCTCCTGAGCGTGCCGGCGGCGCCGTTCAAGTGCCCGCCCGGCCCCTACGAGATCGCGCTGCTCCTGGCCGAGCGGATCAAGACGCGGAACCTCAACGGGCGGGTTCTACTCATCGACGCCAACGGCGCCCCGCAGCCGCCGGGCGTGGCCCAGGGCTTCCGCGACGCGATCTCGCTCACGTGGGCCGACCAGATCGAGTACGTGACCAACCAGAAGGTCACGGCGGTCGACGCCGGCGCCAGGACGGTGACCACCGACAAGGGCCAGTCGTACAAGTACGACCTCCTCAGCATCATCCCGCCGAACCGGGCCGCGCTCTTCATCAAGGAGGCCGGCCTCGGCGACGTGTTCGTCGAGGTCGACCCCGGGAGCTTCCGCTCGACGAAGGTCGAGAACGTGTGGGCGGTCGGCGACGCCGCGCGCACGCCGTTCACCAAGAGCGCCTACGTGGCGTCCCTCTCGGGCAAGATCGCGGCCCACTCGATCGCGGCCGCGCTCGGGGCGGCGACGCCCTCGCCGCCCGACCTCCACAACATCTGCTACCCCTACGTCGGGAGCGACAAGACGCTGATGGTCCGCGCCGACTGGGCGGTCACCCGCGAGGAGGGCAAGCCCAAGGTCACGGCCAAGGGCGCGGCCGACAACACGCCGAACGCGACGGGCGTGCAGCTCCGCCGCGCCTGGGAGCGCGGGCTCTGGCGCGAGATGTTCGGAGCCTGACCCGGGGCGTGGAGCGGCGGCGGTTCGTGAAGGGCTGCGTGGCCGGCGCCGCGGCGCTGGGCGCCGCCGGCCGGGCGGCGGCGGGCCGCGCGGAGCGGTACCCGCGCGTGGCGCTGGCGGAGGCCGGCGGCGCGCCGCTCCGCGGTGCCGCGCTCGCCCCGCACGAGGCCTACGTGTTCTTCTACCCCTTCGTGAGCACGCCGTGCCTCCTCCTCGACCTCGGCGCGAAAGTTCTCCCGGCGTCCGGGGACGCGTGGCCGGGCGGGGTCGGGCCGAGGCGATCCGTCGTCGCGTACACCGCCGTCTGCCCGCACGAGTGGAGCCACCCCGATCGCGACTTCTCGCCGATCCACTACGTGGCGCCGGGCGAGCGCGACGTGCTCGTCGGGGACCGCGACCGGCTGATCGTGTGCTGCGCCCACTCGAGCGCGTTCGACCCGGCGGCGGGCGGGCGCGTGGTGCAGAACCCCGCCCGCCTGCCGCTGGCCTCCGTCCTGCTCGAATGGGACGAGGCGACGGACGGGCTCCATGCCGCGGGGCTCCGGGGGCCGGAGAGCTTCGAGCGCTTCTTCGCGGCGTTCGACCGCGAGCGGCGGGTCGTGACCGAGGCGCCCCGCGTGCTCCGGCTGCGCGACTACTCGAAGGCGGTGGCCCGGTGCTGAGCCGGCGCGCCTTCGTCGCCGGCGCCGCCGCGCTCCTGTGCCGGCCTCGCCCTGCGCGCGCGGAGGGAGGCGCGGCCACGAACCACGTGCTGCGGCTCGACCTCCCGATCCTGACCGAGGACCCGGCCGCGGTGCCGGTGATCGTGTGGGCCGAGCACCCGATGGAGCCCGACCACTACGTCCGCTCGATCCGGGTCGCGCTGCCGACGGACCCGGTGCCCGAGAAGGGACGCTACGGCTTCACGCCGCTCGCCGGCCGGGCGTGGGTATCGTTCCAGATGCGCTCGGGCGCGGGCGGCCTCGTGCAGGCCGAGGCCGAGGACACGCGGCACGGCCGCTTCGTCGCGACGGGCGAGGTGCGCGTGGCCGAGGGCGGCTGCGGCGTGGGGCCGGACCGGGTCCGGAAGGACACCGCGGGCAATCCCGTCGTCCGGCTGCCGCGCGCCTACCGGGCGGGCGAGATCA
>JACQCN010000470.1 GCA_016201575.1 Candidatus Rokuibacteriota bacterium
CGTCTCGCCATCTCTCAGAAGAGCCGTTGCGGGACAATGATGATGTCGTTGGGCTGCAACGGCATGTCGGGCGCGGACTCCGGGTCGGCCATCATCCCGCTGACGTTGACCCGGATGTTCTCCTTCTTCGTGCCCTGGCCCCGCAACAGCGTGACCCGCTTCGGGGCCGCCAGGGGAGTGAAGCCGCCCGCCTGGGTGATGGCCTTCACCATCGTCAGGTCCTTGGTGAACTTGATGAAGCTCGGGTTCTTCACCTCTCCCTGGACGTAGACGACGTCGGCCACGGGCACGACGACCGTGTCCCCTGGCTGGAGCTTGACGTTCTGGCTCATGTCGCCCTTCTGGATGAGCTTGACGAAGTCCACCGGGATCACCTTGTCGCCCCGGATGACCGAGGCCGCCTCCATGTCGGCGCCCGTCTGGAGCCCCCCGGCCAGGGAGAGACCCTGAAGCAGGGTCAGGTCCTGGGTGAGCTGCAGCGGCCCGGGCCGGCCGACGCCGCCGACGAAGAAGACCGGGCGGCTCCGGATCTCCCGCACGTCCACGGTGACCTCGACGCCCTTGACGGTCTTCCCGTACATCTCGGCGAGCCGTGCGGCCAGCTCCGCCACCGTGAGGCCCCCCGCCTCGACCTCGCCCAGGAGCGGCAGGGAGATCTTTCCGTCCGGGCGCACGAAGACCACCTGGTCGAGATCCTTGTTGTCCCAGACCGAGATCCCGAGGACGTCGCCGGGGCCGATCCGGTAGCTCTCCTGGGCCGCCTGCCCCGCCGCCGCGAAGGCCAAGAGAAGGCCCAGCGCGATCGACACGGCCAGAGTCTGCCTCGGCTTTACCATGGTCAGATTTTCCTCACGGCAGGGTTGATCTCCTCGCGGAGCCGTCCTCGGGTTCGCCCGGGGGGGTCTCCGGAGCAGCCGCCTGAGAGTAACTCTTGAACTTATATTGCAGGCAACGGAGGCTGATGCCAAGAATTTTCGCCGCCTGAGTCCGGTTGCCCCGGACCTTCTGGAGCGTGTGGAGAATGTAGCGTCGCTCCACCTCCCCAAGGGGCAGCCCCGGCTCGAGCTGCAAGGCCGGCGCCGGGCTCGCCCCGGGGAGGGGGTACTCGGCGTCCGGCAGGTCCCGCTCGGTGAGGCTCTCGCCGTCGGCCAGGACGACGGCCTGCTCCAGGAAGTTCTCGAGCTGGCGGACGTTCCCGGGCCAGGGGAGCGCCACCAGGCGGTCCATCACGGACGGGGCCACGCGCCGGATCGGCTTCTGATAGACCTGGGAGAACTTCCGGAGGAAGTGCTCCACGAGCAACGGGATATCCTCCTTCCGGTCGCGGAGCGGGGGCACCTTGATCATGACCACCGCCACCCGGTAGTAGAGGTCCTCCCGGAAGGTGCCGCTGTCCACGGCCTTCTTGGGGTCCTTGTTGGTGGCCATGATGAGACGCACGTTGGTGCGGATGGGCTTGGTCCCGCCGACCTTCAGGAACTCGCGGCTCTGGATGACTCGGAGGAGCTTGGCCTGGAGCGGCAGGCTCAGCTCGCAGAGCTCGTCCATGAACAGGCTTCCCGTGTGGGCCAGGGAGAAGATTCCCTCGCGGTGGTCGATGGCGCCGGTGAAGGCCCCCTTGACGTGCCCGAACAGGTGGCTCTCCATCAGTCCCTCGGGGACGGCCGCGCAGTCCAGCGTGATGAGCGGCCGGTCCCGGCGGGGACTGCTGTAGTGGATGGAGCGCGCGATCAGCTCCTTGCCCGTCCCGCTCTCGCCGTAGATGCAGACGTTGGCGCCCCCCGTCGCCACCTTCTCGATGAGCGCGAAGATCTCCTGTGTGGTCTTCGACCGGCCGACCATGCCGTGGAAGGTCGGGATCGGGGAGGCCGCCTCGCGGGCCCCCGCGCCGTCCTGGGGCGCCGTCGCGGCCACCACTTTCCGCAAGAGCTCGTCCAGGGCGTCGAGCGACCGCGGGCGGAGGACGCACTCGGCCCGCGCGAGCTGCGTCAGGTAGGCGGCCCCGGGCGCGACCAGATCGTCCACGAAGGCCAGCGTCCGGCCCTCGAAGCGGACGCGGCGGAGTTCCTCGGCGATCTCCCAGCTGGTGAGGTCCCCTTTCAGGTTCACGATGAGCAGGTCGGCGGGCCGCCCCGCCGCGAAGGCCAGGGCCAACTCCTGGCGGGAACCCACGAAGGTCATCTGCACCCCCAGCGGGGGCAGCACCTTCTGGGCCCCGTGGCTCAGATCCAACGTCTCGTCAAGGATGATAGCGTGCACGGTCCTGGGTTCCTTGGGGGGTCCGGGTGGGAGGCGCTC
The DNA here is from genome assembly GCA_016201575.1 of Candidatus Rokuibacteriota bacterium. Taxonomy (GTDB): domain Bacteria; phylum Methylomirabilota; class Methylomirabilia; order Rokubacteriales; family CSP1-6; genus AR9. Next base: position 2,299 of record JACQCN010000470.1, read on the forward strand.
TAGGGCGCGGTCGGGTCGTAGACGACCCGATCGCCGCCGCGCCGCCGCGCGACATCGAGGGACCGCGAGGCGTGGGTGAGAAGGGCAGCCTCGGTCTGCCCGTCGCGGGGGAAGCAGGCCCCGCCCACGCTGATGGTGATGTGCTCGGTCGCCGCCGTGAAGCCCGTGGGGATCGCCACGTGGCGCACGTGAGCGCGCAGCCGCTCCGCGATCCCCAGCGCGAACTGGTCGGCTACGTGCAGGAGCAGGATGCCGACGCCTTCGGGTGACAAGCCGACCGGGTCCGTGTCTCTGATCTGCTGCCTGAGCACCTGACAGACCGTCCGCACGAACTCGTGACTTCGACCGGCAAGGCCGCCGACTCCGGAGTCAACCTCCACAAAACAGATGGAGAAAAAATTCCGGTAACGGATGGCCCGCGAGGCCTCCTGGGAGACCAGAAAGCGAAACACATCGCCTCTGAGGACACCTCCGCTCGGGTCCACCAGTTGGTCCGTCGACCCCCGGTCTCTAGCCACGAAACGCTCCGACACGCATTTTTTTCACCTGCGCGAGCCATTTTACACGGTGGCAAGCCGGATGCCAGCCGGCAGCTGTAAATGAATCTGGACAGTTAGACGCACCAGGTCCGCAAAATTTGACTTGTCCAGTGGAGCCAACTGCCCGAAGAGGGTAGGCCGTTGCTCATTGTGGGAAGCCGGTTACCCTTTCCGCTGGGGTGGCCGCTTCCGCTCGATGCCCCATTGGTTCAGCTTGTTGAGGAGTGCCTTGTAGCTGATCTTGAGGAGCCGGGCGGTGGCGGCCCGGTTCCACTGCACGCGTTTGAGCACCTCGAGCACGGCCGCCTTCTCCGCCTCCTGAGCGGCCCGCCGGGCGATCTCGCGCAGGCCCAGATCCACCTCGCGTCGCTCGGCCGGCGCGACGGGGGGCGAGGTCTCCTGCCCGGTGAACCGGAACCGCACAGACAGCTCCTCGCGGAGCTGCGGCTCGTCGCCCAGGACCACGTAGCGCTTGAGGAGGTTTTCCATCTCTCGCACGTTGCCGGCCCAGCTGTAGGCCAGGAGGAGGTCCATCGTCTCCGCGGACGGCCGGGGCCGGCGGCGGTTGAACTGACGGTTGAACCGCTCGCAGAAGTTCTCCACCAGCTCCGCGATCTCCTCGCGGCGCTCCCGCAGGGGCGGCACGACGATGCTCACGACGTTCAGGCGGTAGTAGAGGTCCTCGCGGAACAGGCCGCCGGCCACCATGGTCTGGATGTTCCTGTTCGTGGCGGCGATGATGCGCACGTCCACGCTGATGAGCTCCCGGCCGCCCACGCGGAAGAACTCCCCGTCCTGGAGCACGTGGAGGATCTTCGACTGGAGGCCCAGGGGCATCTCGCCGATCTCGTCGAGGAACAGCGTGCCCCCGTTGGCCAGCTCGAAGCGGCCCGGCTTCCGCGACACGGCCCCCGTGAACGCCCCCTTCTCGTGGCCGAAGAGCTCGGACTCCAGCAGGTCGGGGGGGAGCGAGGCGCAGTTGACCTTAAGCCAGGGTCTGGCAGACCGGTCCGACAGGTAGTGGAGTGCCTTGGCCACCAGCTCCTTGCCGACGCCCGTCTCCCCCTGGATCAGCACGGTCGCGTTCGTGTCAGCCACCTCGACCACTAGCCTTTCGATGGCCCGCATCTTCTCGCTGAGCCGGAAGAGCTGCTCGTGCTGCCGGAAGAAGCTGGCCCGATCCCTCTCCCAACTGTCCGGCGCCGGGCCCAGCGGGCGCTGGGTGGCGGACGCGCGGAGGGCACTCTCGACGGCGCTCCGGAGCTGCTCCAGGCTCGTGGCCTTGTCCAGGAATTCCGTGGCGCCGGCGCGGGTGGCCTCGACGGCCGTCCGGATGTCGGGCGAGGCCGTCAGGACGATGACGGGGACGTTGATCCCGTTGTCCCGGAGCCGACGCACCAGGTGAAGCCCCTCCATGTCCGGCAGGTCGAAGTCCAGGAGGACGACGGCTGGCGCCGCGTTGTAGAACTTCTCAAGCGCCTCGATGCCGGTGCTGGCCCCGACGACCCGGAGGCCAAGGTTCTCCATCAGCCCGGCGAAGGCCTTGTGCGTGGCCGGATCCGTGTCGACGACGAGCGCCAGCGACGGCGGCGCCGCGCCTTTCGCGTGTATGGCCATTCGACTTAACCCCAGATTTTCGATTTGAACGGTGAACGTACCGGGGTATAATTCCTCAATTTCCGCAAGACATGCGGGTCTTGGGGCTCTTCGGCTCGTACGGAGGGTATCACCCAATGGGTGACGCGAAATCTGGCCCGGTTCGCCTCTCGTTCAATCCCCAACTCCGCGTCGAATTCCGGGGGGCAACGGTGACCTCCAATGCCGGGCTCCTGCTCCTGCGCGAGTTGGGCGAACACCTTGGCCTGAGCGCCCTGATCGAACGACGCCTCACCGATCCCCGTTATTGATATGGGTGGGCGACTGGGCATCGGCCGAGCGCGCAACCCGTTCCGGCTGTCGCGCCGACGGGCCTGCTTCCATCGCACGACGGAACTCAAGGATGCCCCGACCGCGCGTGCGACGTCCCGATAAGACGTGCCCGCGCGCAGGAGCGCGATCGCCTGACGTCGGCGGTTCTCCAGTTCTCGGGCATTGCCAGAAGGTCTCATGCCGCCGAGCATCGTGAAGCATAGGCTAGATATATGCATTCTTTAGCAAAAGGTCAATAACACCAGCCAACTCCAATAATCATCGCAGGGAGCAAGGCGGTGCGTATCCTCGTGATCGACGATGAGCTGGCCGTGGCGGCCGTGCTGGCGGACGCCCTCGAGCACGAGGGCAACCAAGTCACCGTCGCCTCCAGCGGGCCCGAGGGGCTCCGGGTCCTGGAGGAAAGCCGGCCCGACGCGCTCTTCCTGGACCTCGTCATGCCTGGAATGGACGGCACAGAGGTGCTGCGGCGGATCCGGGCCAAGGACGCCACGCTGCCGGTCATCATCGTGTCGGGCTGGGCGACGGTGCAGCAGATCGAGGCCGCCAAGCGACTGGGCGTCAGCGACGTCGTGCAGAAGCCCGTGGCGCTGAAGCACCTCGCCGCAGCCCTCTCGCGGCTCCGCAAGACCTGACCTCCCTCCGCAGCTTCCGTCTCATGGGCCCCACCCGGGCCTTAAAGAATCACCGTTTTGGTCTAGCCTGTCAAGAACGGAGACACCCCGGGGGATTATCGGCGCACCATCCGTGCCAGCCATCGACCTCATCGACGAATCCCTCTCCCCTCTTGGGCGGGAGGCGCCATCGGGCACGATAAACTGGCACGCGACCGAACTGGCGCACACCGGAGAGCGCGGCTAGCTATAGCGAGTTTCTGTCGCGAAACTCCTGAAATGCAACGGTCGCAACGACAAGCGGGACGTTCTCGGCGTCTGGAGCGAGGATCGGTCGGGGCTTCGGCCGCCGAGGTCCGGTCCGCGGTTCCGCTCCCGGTCTTCGGTGACGCGCAGGTGTCGTTCGCGTGGGAGGACGGCACGGCCGCTGCGCTCGCCGGGAAGGTGATGGGCGCCTCCGGGCCGGGAGGCGTCATGGTGCGGTTCGGGGGACTCGACTGGGCCACGCGCGCGCGACTCCTGGCCCTGGCTGGATCGCGAGCGTGATGCCCGCGGTCACTCGTGCCTCTCACGTGGTTCACACAACGGAGCGGATCGGTATGAGGGATTCCTGCGCGCGGCTGGCACTGGTGGCGCTGGTCCTGACCGGTGGCCTCGGCCGACCGGCGGGCGCCGGCGACACGAAGGTGACCGTCGAGCAGGTCCGTGCGGTCATGAACACGACGCGGGACCTGAGCGGCCGCGACCTGCGCGGGATGAACCTGACCGGGCTCGACCTGAGCCAGGTCGACCTGCGGGGTGCGGACCTGGGCGAGGCGGAGCTCCGGAAGGCCCGCCTCGTTGACGCCGATCTCCGCGGCGTGAAGGCGGTGGAGGCCGACCTGCTCGCCGCCAATCTCGACGAGGCCAACCTGGCCGACGCCGACCTGAGCAGCGCCGATCTCCGCGGGGCCAAGCTCATGGACGCCGACCTGCGACGCGCGCGTCTGCGCGGCGCCAACCTGATCGGCGCCTATCTCCGGGGCGCGAACCTCGTGGGCGCCGACCTGAGCCGGACGCGCCTGAGCGAGGCCAACCTGAGCGGCGCCGTGCTCGAGGGCGTGACCCTCGCCGGGCTGCGGCTGGTGGACAGCGACTTCAGCCGCGCGAACCTGCGCGGGGCCGACCTGCGCGGGGCCGATCTGCGCGGCGCGGACCTGAGCGGCGCCGACCTGCGCGAGGCGAATCTGGCCGAGGCGGACCTGCGCGGGGCCGATCTGCGGACCGCGCGCCTCGCCGGCGCCGTGCTCACCGGCGCCCAGCTCCGCGGGGCGCGGCTGATGGACGCCGATCTGCGCGCCGCCCGCCTGTCGGACGCGAGCCTGGTGGGCGCGGACCTGCGGGGCGCCGACCTCCGGGAGGCGGACCTGCGCGGCGCGCGCGTGCGCGGCGCCGACCTGCGCGGCGCGCGGCTCGCGCGGGTGGACGTGCGCGGGGCGAACCTGAACCAGGCGGACCTGCGCGGCGACGATCTCACGGAGGCGGACCTGCACGGGACCGACCTGCACGAGACCGTGCTCCGCGACGTGGACCTCACGGGCGCCGACCTCCGGGACGCGAAGCTGATGGCCGCCGACATGCGCTCCGTGGTCCTCCGGCGCGCGAACCTCGCCGGCGCCGACCTGCGCGGGGCGCGGCTGATGGGCGCCGACCTGACCGGCGCCAGCCTCGCCCGCGCGGACCTGCGCGGCACCGCGCTGCGGGGTGCCGTCCTGGCCGACGCCGACCTCGACGGGGCCGACTTCACGGGCGCCGACGCCAGGGAGGCCCGGGACCTCCGGGGCGCCCATCACCGCGAGCGGGCGAGAGGACTCGACTTCTGACGGGGGCTCCGGCTTCTTGCGCCGGTAGGACGGCTTCGGTATGCTCAGGCGGGGTCTTTGAAGGAACTCTTCAAGGGCGACGCGAGAGTGGCGAAACTGGCAGACGCGCTGGACTTAGGATCCAGTGGGCCCAAAGCCCTTGGGGGTTCAACTCCCCCCTCTCGCACCAGCTGAGCGATCCCTCAGCCCGCATCACCAACCGCCGCGCGCCGGGTCAGCCGCGGCGCATCGACACCGACGACCGACGGAGCGGGAATGAAGATAGACGTCGAGCAGCTCGAAGCGTGCAAGCGCCGGATCTCGGTGGAGGCCCCGACCGAGGTCGTGCAACAGGCGTGGGAGGCGGCCTATGGCCGCGTGCAGAAGGAAGCGCGGCTGCCGGGATTCCGCAAGGGCCACGTCCCGCGTAACCTCGTCAAGCTGCACTTCGCCGACGACGTGCGCCGCGAGGTGGCCCAGCGGCTGATCCCCAACGTCTACCAGGAGGCTCTCGCTCAGACCCGGATCGAGCCGCTCGACGAGCCGCACCTCCACGACGTGAAGCTCGAGGAGGGCGCGCCGCTCAGCTTCACCGCCGAGGTCGAGGTGAAGCCCGAGATCACGCTCGGCGAGTACAAGGGCCTCGCGGTGCGCCACACCCCCGCCCCCGTCACCGAGGAGCAGGTGGACGAGACGCTCGCGCGCATGCGCGAGAGCCAGGCGGAGTTCCGGGCCGTCGACCGCGCGCCGGCAACCGGCGACCTCGTGATCATCGACTACACGCTCGCCCCCGAGGGACTGCCCCCCGCCCAGGAGACGGGCTACGCGTTCATCGTCGGCGACGGCTCGGTGATGTCCGAGATCGACCAGGCGGTGGCGGGGATGAGCGGCGGCAGCGAGCGCGAGGTCGGCGTGCGCTTCCCCGCCGATCACCGGCGCGAGGACCTGCGGGACCGGCCGGGCACGGCCCGGATCAAGCTCGTGGAGGTCAAGGAGAAGGTGCTGCCGGCCCTCGACGACGGGTTCGCCCGCAGCCTCGGCGACTACCCGACCGTGGACGTCCTGCGGGCCGCCGTCCGCAAGCAGCTCGAGGCCCAGCGCGAGCAGGAGAACCGCCGGGCCCGGGAGGACGCGGTCGCGGACGCCCTGCTGGCGCGTCACGAGCTCCCGGTGCCGGAGGCGCTGGTCATGCGCCACATCGCCCTCCTGGTCGAGCACGCCCGCGAGCGCATGCGCCGCCAGGGCGTCGATCCGGATCGCGTGCAGTGGGACTACAATAAGCTCGTCCAGGAGCTGCGACCGGGCGCGGAGAAGACGGTGCGGCGCACCCTGCTCCTCGACGCGGTGGCCGAGGCCGAGAAGCTCGCGCCCGGCGAGGCCGACGTCGAGGCCGAGATCACCGCGATCGCGGCGCAGACGCAGCGCGCGCCGGCGGCGGTGCGGGGCATGATGGAGAAGAGCGGCGACCTGGAGGGCCTGCGCTTGCAGCTCCGCGAGAAGCGGGCCCTGGACTTCCTGATCCGATACGCGTCGATCACGGCCTAAAACGGTGGAACGAGCCGGCCGCTCAAAACGGTCCAGATGCGAGGCGGCGTGGTCTTTCGAGCGGAGCGGCGGAGCCGCGAGGCGAGGCCCGAGTGAATCGTGACGACTGGGACGTACGTGGGTGTTCGAGCTGAGCGGCGTCGGCGGGACGCCCGCCGCGAGGCGAGGCCCGAGTAGATTGTACGTCGCCGGGAAGAGCGACCGAGCCAACGAACGCAGTTCGAGCCGAGCAGCGCCAGCGCGGCTGTTGTGAGCCCGTTGCGAGGCGAGGCCCGAGTGGATGGGCCGGGTTCAGCGGCCTGGGCAAGGAGAGGCCCGATGGCATTGGTACCGATGGTGGTCGAGCAGACCCCGCGCGGCGAGCGCGCGTACGACATCTTCTCCCGGCTGCTGAAGGAGCGGATCATCTTCCTGCCGACCTTCATCGAGGACGAGCTGGCGAACCTCGTCATCGCCCAGATGCTGTTCCTCGAGGCCGAGGACCCCGACAAGGATATCTACCTGTACATCAACTCGCCGGGCGGGTCGGTGACGGCCGGCATGGCGATCTATGACACCATGCAGTACGTGAAGCCGGGCATCTCCACGATCTGCATGGGGCAGGCGGCCTCGATGGGCGCGCTGCTGCTGTGCGCCGGCGCCAAGGGCAAGCGCTTCGCCCTCCCCCACGCCCGCATCATGATCCACCAGCCGCTCGGCGGCGTGCAGGGGCAGGCGACGGACATCGACATCCAGGCCAAGGAGATACTGCGAATGCGCGAGGAGCTCAACCGGATCCTCGTGCACCACACCGGCCAGCTCATGGAGAAGATCGAGCGGGACACGGATCGCGACTTTTTCATGACGGCCGAGCAGGCGCGGGACTATAGAATCGTCGATGCGGTGATCTCGTCGAAGCCGACGACCCGGCCGGTGACCGAGGAAGCGGCGCTGGCGGCGGCCGCGGCCCAGAAATAGGGAGCAGGAATGGCCCGCACGCGAGAGGGAAACGGCGCGCTCAAGTGCTCGTTCTGCGGCAAGAGCCAGAACGACGTGAGGAAGCTCATCGCCGGTCCCACCGTCTACATCTGCGACGAGTGCATCGAGCTGTGCAACGACATCATCGCGGAGGAGTGGGAAGAGGAGAAGTCGAGGGAGATCCGCAGCCTGCCCAAGCCGTCCGAGATCAAGACGGCCCTCGACCTGTACGTGATCGGCCAGGAGCGCGCGAAGAAGATCCTGGCGGTGGCCGTGCACAACCACTACAAGCGCATCGAGGCCGGCGGCCAGACCGGGGACGTCGAGCTCCAGAAGTCCAACATCCTGCTGATCGGCCCCACCGGCTCCGGCAAGACCCTGCTCGCCCAGACCCTGGCCAAGATGCTGCACGTGCCGTTCACGATCGCCGACGCCACCACCCTCACCGAGGCCGGCTACGTGGGCGAGGACGTGGAGAACATCATCCTCCGTCTCCTCCAGGCCGCGGACTACGACGTCGAGCGGGCCGAGCGGGGGATCGTGTACATCGACGAGATCGACAAGATCGC
>JACQCN010000471.1 GCA_016201575.1 Candidatus Rokuibacteriota bacterium
GACCACGGTGCGGCCGATCACCAGCTCGCGGATCAGCGCGACGAGGGCGACATCCGGTTCCGGGCGGCGAGGCTGAGGCAGAGCTCACCGTCCGGTCTTCGAGAGGTACTCGTTCACACCCCGGAGATACAGCGGGATGTCGCGCATTGCCGCCTGGAGCGCCTCGTGAATCTTGCCGGGGTCGATCTCGTCGTACTCATGCACGATCCGGTTGCGGAGACCGGCGCACGCGGCGATCCGGCGGGCGAAGTCCAGATCGAGCACGCCGAGACGCCCGAGCCGGGTGAAGGACTCGAAGTAGTCGGGCGGCGGCGGCTGCCCGCACTCTGTGATCAGGTGGTAGTTGATGTCGATCATCCGACCGATGATCCGCTCCAGGTAGCGTTCGGCGACCACCTCGTCGATGTCACTGGCGAGGTAGGCGTCGAGCGGCTTGCCGGCGACGGGCGCGAGCGCCGCGAGGTCGGTCGTGATCAGGACGATCTTGCGAGTCACCAGCTCGGGATCGATCACGGCGCTGACATCGCTCGGAGCGACCGCGCGACATACTCCCGCTCCAGTGCGAGGTACTTCCGGTGGTCCTGGTATCGCCGGAACGCATACATCTTCAGGGCCGCGAGCCGCGCCGGCGAGCCGTGGAGCAGGCGGCACTGCTCGGTGATCTTCCGCAGGAAGAGGGGATCCGCACGGTTGATCAGCGCCAGGTCGACTTCCCGACCCGGGAAGACCGCCTGCAGATCGCGCAGCAGGTCCGCGTGCTCGCCCAGCGACCGCGGGGTCCGCTCGACCAAGACCGCGAGGTCGACGTCGCTGGCGGGGTGGGTCCGTCCCGTGACCGTCGAGCCGAACTGCAGGAGCAGCACGATCCCGTGACGGCGGGCGACCTGCTCGAGCTCCCTCTCATCCATTCCTCTTCCCTCGCACGATCCGGATGGCCGACCTCGAGGCCACCGCCGGGCCTTCGGCCACCGACGATCATCGCACGGGCAGCGCTCGTCCCCCAATCAAGTGGCAGCGGGCCGTTCTCGATCCTTCGGTGGGCCTTGGAGGAGCTGCGCGAGGCCGCGGGCGGAGGGCGGCATGTCGGGCTGCACCGCCTCCTCCACGGTGAGCGGCGGGCGCGCCACGAACGCCTCGCGGCGGATCGGGCAGCCGGCGAGGTCGCACATCGCGCAGTAGGCGCGGTGGCAGGGGTCGGTGTGGAAGTGCAGCTCGCCCTCCACGCCGAGGTCGCGGATCACGCGCGCGGCGACCTCCTCGGCCACCTCGTGGGCGCGCTCCACCGTCCAGAACTCGGGCACCACCAGGTGCGCGTCGACGTGGTGGAAGCGGCCGGCGCGGATGGCGCGCAGGTGGTGGACCCGGATCACGCCTTCGCCCACCGCCCGCTGCAGCACCTGGATCAACCGGTCGAGCAGCGCCGTGTCCTCCTCGTCGAGGAGGCCGCCGGCGGCGTGCCGCACGAGGCGGAACCCCGTCCACATCAGGGCCAGCGCCACCACGGCCGCCACCAGCGGGTCGAGCCAGGTGAGCCCGGTGAAGCGCATCAGCGCCAGGCCGACCACGATCCCCGCGCTGGTCCAGAAGTCCGAGATCACGTGCTGGCCGTCGGCGACGAGGGCGAGCGACTCGTGCGCCCGCCCGGTGCGCACCAGGAACCAGCCGAGCCCGAGGTTGGCGAGGCCCGCGCCCAGCACGATGGCGACCCCCAGGTCGAGGTCGCGCACTCGCACGCCGTACACGAAGCCGCGCGCCGCCGCGTAGAGGATGACCACGGCCGCGAAGGAGATGAGCCCGCCCTCGAAGGCGGCCGAGAAGAACTCGATCTTGCCGTGGCCGTACGGGTGGTTGCGGTCGGCGGGGCGACCGGCGAAAACGATACCGCCGACCGCGAAGACGGCGGCCACCACGTTGACGATCGACTCCAGCGCGTCGGAGAGGATCGCGGTGGAGCCCGTCATCCGGTACGCCTGGTACTTGGCGGCGAGGAGGAGGACGGACACCGCGACGGAGACGAGCCCGGCGCGGAGGCGGATCGCGTCCGCCACCTTACCCCTTGGGCCGCTGCTTGCGGGCCTTCGTCAGCGTCCGCTCCCGGCTGGCGGCCGCGGCGGCCGCCGTCCGCCCGGTCTTCTTGTTCTTGCCCTGGCTCTTGCGAACTCCCATGCGCGCGCTCCTCTCACCTGGTTCGCCACACGACCAGCGCGATGATCAGCACGACGACACCCAGCGCGATCAGCCAGTGATCCCGGACGGCCTCGACCATGTCGCTCCCTACCCTCGCATCCCCAGCGGGACGTAGTCGCGCTGCGCCGGGCCCGTGTAGACCTGGCGCGGGCGCGCGATCTTCTGCTCGGGGTCCTCGATCATCTCCTGCCACTGCGCGAGCCATCCCGCGGTGCGGGGGATGGCGAAGAGCACCGGGAACATCTCGACCGGGAAGCCCAGCGACTCGTAGATCATGCCCGAGTAGAAGTCGACGTTCGGGTAGAGCTTGCGAGTCACGAAGTACTCGTCCTCGAGAGCGATGCGCTCGAGCTCCTGGGCGACGGGCAGCAGCGGGCTCGGGCGCGTCACCTCGTACGTCTCGTCGGCCATCCGCTTGATGATCTTGGCCCGCGGGTCGTAGTTCTTGTAGACCCGGTGGCCGAACCCCATCAGCTTGGCCTTCCCCTCCTTCACCTGTTTGATGAACTGGGGGATCTTGTCGCGGGAGCCGATGCTGCCGAGCATGCGCAGGACCGCCTCGTTGGCGCCCCCGTGCAGCGGGCCGTAGAGGGCCGCCACCCCCGCCGCCACCGCGGAGTAGGGATCGACGCGGGAGGAGCCCACGCTCCGCACCGCGTTCGTCGAGCAGTTCTGCTCGTGGTCGGCGTGGAGGATGAAGAGCACCTCGAGCGCGCGCTCGAGCGTGGGGTGGGGCTCGTACTTCACCTCCGTGGCCTTGAACAGCATGTTGAGGAAGTTGCCCGTGTAGGAGAGGTGGTTGTCGGGGTAGGCGTAGGGCATGCCCAGGTTGTGCCGGTAGGCGAAGGCCGCCAGCGTCGGCATCTTGCCGATCAGCCGGATGATCTGGAGCTTCCGCGTCTCCCCGTCGATGCCGTTCTTGGCCTCGGGGTAGAAGGTGGAGAGCGCGCCCACCATCAACACGATCATCCCCATCGGGTGGGCGTCGTAATGGAAGCCCTCCATCACCTTCTTCATGTTCTCGTGGATCCAGGTGTGATGGGTGATCTGGTACACCCAGTCGTCGAGCTGGGCGCTGGTGGGCAGCTCGCCATGGAGGAGCAGGTAGGCCGTCTCCAGGTAGGTCGCGCGCTCGGCGAGCTGCTCGATCGAGTAGCCGCGATAGCGGAGGATCCCGCGGTCGCCGTCGATGTACGTGATCGCGCTCCGGCACGACGCGGTGTTCATGAACGCCGGATCGTAGCTCAGGAGGCCGAAGTCGTCCTCCGAGGCCTTGATCTGGCGCAGGTCCATCGCGCGGATCGCCCCCTGCTCGATCGGCAGCTCGTAGACCTTGCCCGTGCGGTTGTCGGTGACGGTCAAGCTGTTGGCGGCCATGCGCGTTCCCCCCCACGTTCGATCGGCGAGCGCCGCGTCGCCCGCGGAGGCGGGGCGCCCGACGCTCAGATTACTCTTGCCGCTCGGTGTGGAGCAAGCCCGCGGTTCACAAGCGCTTCCGCGGCGCGACGCATTTGGGGTTGACAGCCCCCGCGCGCCGCCCCTACATTCGTCGTCGGTCCAGGCCTGAATCACTCCCGCATTTCGCGGGGACGCACGACGTCACCGAGACCGATCGCCGCGCGGAACGCGCAGGTCGCGACGGAGGCGCCTGTCGACCAGCATCTGACGCGAAGGCAGTTTGCGTGGCGCTCGGCGCGCTGGATCGCCGGGGCGGCCGCGTTCCTGGGCGGCTGCGCCGGGCCCCGGCCCCTCGGCCGGGCGCTCCAGCTTGCGCTCGCGCCGACGCCGCCCCCCACCCCGTCCACCGGGCGTGCCGCCGCCCGGATCTTCCACGGCGGCACCTTTGCCGAGCATCGGCGCCGCCCGGAGTACCGGGCCCTCGCCGGCATCGACTACGCCCCGATCGGCGCCGAGACCGAGATCGTGCCCGTCGCCGCCGGCGTGGTCTACGGCTACTTCACCCACCCGATGGGCGGCAACGTCGTCGTCGTCCACCACGGCCTCGGCTTCGTGAGCCAGTACTTCCACCTCCACGAGCGCACCGTGGCCCTGGGCGACGTCGTCACGCGCGACACGGTCATCGGCATCATGGGGACGACCGGCTCCGGCGCCCGCACCGTGGGCAAGCACGTGCACCTGACCGTGCTGGCGCCGTTCTACGCCGGGCACCTGCAGCTCGACGACGTGCAGTACTTCGAGGCCAACGACACCGTCTCCTCCTACGTGGTCGATCCCGAGGAGTTCTCGCTGCTCGGCCGCCACCAGGCGCTGCCCTTCGCCGGGCGCGAGGACGCGGCGCTGGACGAGCGGTTCCGCGTCGACCTGCGCCAGGCGCGGATCGAGGTGGACCGCCTGCTCCACCTCTTCCCCACCATGCCGCACACGCGCTTCTCCGACCGCTTCGGCGCCCTCGTCACGCGGGTCGGGCCCCGCGTGGATCTCACGCTCGACCGCGACGTGGCCGACCTGTACCAGGCCGTGGCGGGCGGCGTCCCCGCCGCCCGCGGCGTCGACGTCGACCAGGTCCAGCGCTCACTCGCGCGCATCATGGCCCTGACGCCGCGGTTCACCGCGCCCCTGAAGGGCGCCGGCGAGCCCGAGCTCACCGCGTGATGCCGCGGAAGACGGCTCCCGCTCCCGGGACCGGCGAACGGGGGCTGGCGCGGGTCGGCCTGGCCCTCGCGGACTGGAGCGAGCGCTGGTTCCCCGACGCGTTCGTCTTCGCCATCATGGCGGTCGTCGTCGTGGCCCTGGGCGCGCTGGCCCTCGGCGCGCCCCCCCGGACCGTGACGATCCAGTTCGGCAAGGGCTTCTGGGACCTGATCCCGTTCACGATGCAGATGGCGCTGATCATCGTGGGCGGTTACGTGGTCGCCAGCTCGCCCGCGGTGGCGCGGGTCATCGAGTGGCTGGCGTCCGCGCCCCGCAGCGGCCGCAGCGCCGTCGCCTACATCGCCTTCCTCAGCATGCTCACGTCGCTGGTGAGCTGGGGCTTCAGCCTGATCTTCAGCGGCCTGCTCGTGCGCGAGCTGGCCCGGCGCCAGCCGCGGATGGACTTCCGCGCCGCGGGGGCGGCGGCCTACCTCGGGGTCGGAAGCATCTGGGCGCTCGGCATCTCCTCCTCGGCGGCCCAGCTCCAGGCCAACAAGGGCAGCCTCCCGCCCGCGCTCCTCCAGATCACCGGGGTCATCCCGTTCACGGAGACGATCTTCCTGTGGCAGGGGCTGGTCACGGCGCTGATCCTGCTCGTCGTCTCCACCGCCGTGGCCTTCTACTCCGCGCCGTCCGACGCCGCCGCGCAGCCGGCCGCGGCCTTCGGGCTGACGTTCGCGGCGTGCCGCCCGGACCTCGATCCGCGCGAGCGTCCGGGCGAGTGGCTCGAGTACAGTCCCGTTCTCACGGTGCTCGTGGCCCTGCTGGCCGCCGGCTGGCTCGTCGAGGTGTTCGCGACGCAGGGGCCGATGACCGCGATCGCCAACCTGAACACCTACAACTTCATCTTCCTGATGGCCGGGCTCCTCCTGCACTGGCGGCCGAAGCGGTTCCTCCAGGCGGTGGCCGGGGCCGTGCCGGCCACGGCGGGGGTGCTCGTGCAGTTCCCCTTCTACGCGAGCATCGCGGCGATCCTCACCGGCGCCCGGGGCCCGACGGGGCTCTCGCTCTCGGACTGGCTGGCGGGCATCTTCGTCTCGGTCTCCAATCGCCACACGTTCCCGCTGCTCGTGTCCGCCTACTCCGCCGTGCTCGGCCTGTTCGTGCCGTCGGGCGGCGGCAAGTGGGTGATCGAGGCGCCCTACGTCATGCAGGCGGCGAACACGCTGCAGGTCCATCTCGGATGGGTCGTGCAGATCTACAACACCGCCGAGGCGCTGCCGAACCTCGTGAACCCGTTCTGGATGCTGCCGCTGCTCGGCGTCCTCGGCATCAAGGCGCGCGAGCTGGTCGGCTACTCGATCCTGCAGTTCCTCGTCCACCTGCCGCTCGTGTTCGCGCTCATGTGGCTCTTCGCCCAGACGCTGACCTACCACCCGCCGGTGTTCCCGTAGGTCGCCCCCCGGCTGGCCGCGCGCCCGTGCTGGCGCTGTCCGTGCTGGCGCTGCTCACCCCGACCGCCGGCGCCGGGGATGCGGCCCCGCCACCCCCCACGGCCGAGGTGCTGCGCGAGCGCCAGGTCGCGCGCGAGACGGAGGCCGCGCTCCGCGACGCGCTCGAGAAGATGTGTCAGGAGGACGGCAAGAGCTGGGACGACGCGAAGCGGGAATGCGTCTGGCTCATGCGCGCCAAGGACTGAGGACTCCCGCCGGCCAGTTCCCCCTTGCTCCGCCCGCACCGTCGTGCTATCCCTCCCTGCGTCATCGCTACACGAGCACCGTCCAGCGCCGCGCGGCGATCAGAGGGCTGGTGCCCCTGGAATGGCAGGAAGGCAGGAGGACGCCATGACTCGGAGCTTCACGGCCGGGATCAGCGAGAAGGCCTACGCCGAAACGCTCGACATCCTGGAGGCGGAGTTCAACGCGCTGAAGCAGACCGTCGCCGGCATCAAGGCGGAGGACTGGGCGCGGCCGACGCGCCTGCGGGTGAGCGCCTCCCACCCCTCCTGGGACGTGTTCACGCTGGTGGCGCATCACAACGTGGCCACGCACATGGTCCAGGATCTGGTGGCCGACCAGCGCGGGGGCACGCCCAACAACGATCACACGACTTTCTTCGTGACCAACGCCGCCGAAGTCGCGCCGGCGGTCGACGAGTTCACCCGCAACTCCGCGAAGGGGCTGTCGCCCGAGCAGCTCCGGCAGACCCTGATGGCGACCATCGACGAGGCCATGCGCGTGGCGCGCGCGACCGACCAGGGCAAGGTCGGATTCGCGTTCTTCGGGCCGATGCGCCTGGACGAGCTCATGCCGACGCGGATCATCGAGACGGCGGTGCACGGGCTGGACCTCACCGCCGCCCTGGGGAAGCCGCCGCACCTGACCGCCCGGGCCCGCCAGAGCTGTGTGGCGCAGCTCGAGGAGCTGCTGCAGCACCGTCGCGGGATCGCGCGGCCCGCCGACTTGCGCGACGACATCGCCTTCATCGAGGTCGCCTGCGGCCGACGGTCCCATGGAGACGCGCGCTTCCCCATCCTGCAGTAGCCGGACACTCGCCCGTGGGGGCCCGCGGTGCCACCCGCTGGAAAGCGGACGAGGCCGTCGGCGCCGGGAGCGCTCCCGCCGGGCTGAGTCGGAAGCGACACGACATGATCCGGGTGGTCACCCTGCGGCTGTACGAGCGGCGACTCGACGCCCCGGCCGTCCCGCGCCCGCTCCCGCCCGGCGTCGAGCTCGCCGTGTGGGACTCCCCCACGGCGACGGACGGGCCCGCGGGCCGGTGGCATCCAGAAGCGGAGCAGCGGCTCATCGAGGGCCAGGTGTGCGCCGTCGCCCGCCACGGGACGGACGTCGTGGCCTACTGCTGGCTGGCCTCCACACCGGTCCGGGTCGCCGAGATCGGCCATGTCGTTGTCCCCGGCCTCGAGGACGTCTATCTCTACGACGCCTTCACGGTGCCGGCGTGGCGAGGGCGCGGGCTCTTCTCGACGCTGCTGCGGCACCTCCTGGCCTTCGCGCACGCCCGGGGCCGGAAGCGGGCGCTGATCTTCGCGCTCGCCCGGAACCGCGCGTCGCGCCGGGCGATCGAGCGGGCGGGGTTCGAGATCTCCCATAGCGTGTCGCGGGTGGAGCTGTGGGGCCGGGAGCGCCTGTGGTTCCGTGGCCCGCGGTCGCGCTTCTGCCGGGTGACCCTGGTGGGAGAAGGCTCTCGATGAGCTGAGCCGAGGGAGGAGATCGTGGCAGCGAGCGGCCGGTCCGTGGTGGACTTCTACTTCGATCCCGTGTGCCCGTGGGCCTGGCGGACGTCGCGCTGGATCCGGGAGGTCGCCAGAGTCCGTCCGGTCGAGGTGCACTGGAAATGCCTGAGCCTGGAGGAGATCAATCGCGCCCCGGGAATGCTCCGGGATGAGCACGCGAGGAGCCGCGGGCCGTTCCGCACGCTGGTGCTCGCGCGGCGGCGCGGCGGCGCGGACGCGATCGACCGACTCTATGCGGCGCTGGGCGCGGCGCGCCACGAGCGCAAGCAAGACCTTGGCGATCCCGCCACGGTGAAGACGGCGCTGGTGGAGGCGGGGCTGAGCGACGGGCTGTACGACGAGGCGCTCGGGGATCCGACCACCGAGCGCGAGTACCTGGCCGAGCACGCGGCCGTCGCGGAGCGTGGCGGCTTCGGCGTGCCCACTCTCGTCATCGACGGCGGCGCGCCGATCTTCGGGCCCGTGATAGACCCGGTGCCCGAGGGTGAAGAGGCGGGCGTCCTGTTCGACCACGTCGCCGGGCTGAGCCGGATCCCGACCTTCTTCGAGCTGAAGCGGAACCGGCGCTAGCGCGGATCATTCACGAACGGCGACACCCAGCGGCGGGCAGGTCCTGGCGCGGCAGGCAGGCCCGTCCGTCCTCGCTCGATACCCCACTCGCTGCGGGCGGTCGGGC
>JACQCN010000016.1 GCA_016201575.1 Candidatus Rokuibacteriota bacterium
AGGGTGAAGATCTTCTTGCAGGTCCGACACTCGAACTCGTACTCCGCCATGGGCGTCCCTCCTCAGGCCTTGAGCGCCGGGGCCAGGTCGCGCCGGGTGACGACGCCGACGACGGTGGTCCCGGCCACCGTGTCCGTCACGATGGGAATCGTGCGCACCCCGTGCTCCACCATGAGCGCCATCGCCTCGAGGGCAGGCTCCACCGCGTACAGGGTGATGACAGCGCGGCTCATGATGCCGCCCACCGACGAGATCCACGTGTCCTCGAGGACGGGGATGAAGCGGCGGTACGGCAGGAGGTAGAGCTTGAAGAGGTCGAGCCGCGTGACGAGGCCCTGGAGCGCGCCCGCCTCGTTCACCACCGGGAAGCCGTTGTAGTCGTGCTTCGTCATCAGCTCGGTGAGCGCCTCGACGCTGGTCTCCGGCGTCACCGTCACCGCCGGCGCCGACATCAGATCACCGACCGCGATGGGCAGGACGTCGCGCATCGCTCACTCTCCCCGGTTTCCGGCGCGGTAGAGGAGAACCGAGAGCGTCGCCTTGCGGAACACCTGCTCGGCCACGCTCCCCAGCACCGCGCGGCCCACGCCGCTCCGCCCCGCGGTGGTGACGGCGATGAGGTCGGCGCCGAACGCCTCCGCCTCGAGCAGGATCTCGCGCACGTCGGTGCCGAAGCGCACCACGCACTCGACCGGCACGCCGGCGAGGCGCACCTCCATCGACTGGAGGTAGTCCTTGCCCTCCGCCTCGAGGCGTGCCATCTCCTGGTCGGCGTAGGCGACGACGCGGCCGTCGACCTCCACGTTGCCCGGGACCGGCGTCACGTGGAGCAGCCGGACCGTGGCGCCCGCTCCGCGCGCGACGTCCGCCACCAGCGACAGCACGGACTCCGCGAGCGGCGACTGATCGAGGGGCACGAGAATACGCTTGGTCATGGTCTCCTCCCTGGCCGGCTCAGAGTTTGTGAATCA
Source organism: Candidatus Rokuibacteriota bacterium (assembly GCA_016201575.1). Taxonomy (GTDB): domain Bacteria; phylum Methylomirabilota; class Methylomirabilia; order Rokubacteriales; family CSP1-6; genus AR9. The sequence goes on from JACQCN010000016.1 coordinate 972, forward strand.
ATCGGGAATTCACGTTGCGGACCCCCGCTTTTGCTGGGCTTCACAACCTCTCAGTCCAGCAGGGCGATCCGGCCGTCGACGATCCGGTGCGTCAGCCCGGCGGCGTCCTCGACGACGAGGAATCCCTCCCGGGTCAGGCCCGTCACCCGTCCCTCGCGCTCGTCGCGGCCCTCGCGGACCCGGACGCGGTGGCCGGCCAGCGCGTCGCGCTGCCGCCACCCGGCGAGGACCGGCTCCAGCCCGTCGCGGAGGTAAACCCGGAACCACCGGTCGAGACAGCTCAGGAGCGCGCCCGCGAAGGCGTTGCGATCGACCTCGCGTCCGGTCAGCTCGCGGAGCGAGGTCGCGTCGGCCGCGGCCGCGCCGAGCCCGGCCCGCAGCGCGTCGCGATCCACGTTGACGTTCACGCCGATGCCGAAGATGACCTGGGCGACGCCCTGCGTCCCCACCACCGACTCCACGAGCGTGCCCGCCGCCTTCTTCCGCTCGACGAGGACGTCGTTCGGCCACTTGATCATCGCGGGCAGGCCCTCGAGCCGGATCGCGTCGCTGGCGGCGAGCGAGGCGATGAACGAGAACGCCGGCATCGCCTCGGGGCGGATCGCGGGGCGCAGCAGGACCGACGCGTAGATGTTGACGCCGACCGGCGAGAACCAGCCGAGGCCGTCCCCCGCCCGTCCGGCGCGCTGGCTCTCGGCCAGCACGACGGTCCCCGCCGGGGCGCCCGCTTCCGCCATGCGGCGAAGGACGTCGTTGGTCGAGGCGACGTCCCACAAGAGGCAGATCCGGCGGCCGACGATCTCGGCGGAGAGGGTCCGCCTGATCAACTCGATGCTCAGGCAGTCACGAGAGATCGTGGTCTCCGGCGCCATGGCCGCGAGAGTGAGCAACGGCGATGCCAGCGGAGAACATCAAGGATTCCGCGTGATTTTGGCGTCGGCGGCCGGGGCCGGCGCCCCGCGGGTGGGGTCTGCCCGCCCCAATGACGCGGCCCGGCCCCAGCCCTTGCGCGCTTCCATCACCAGCACCGGCCACAGGACCGCGACCCCGACGGCGAGCCAGTCGGCGGCGGCCAGGGGTACGGTACCGAGGAGGCGGGCCAGCGGGGTCCACGACACCGCGAGCCACTGCAGCCCCACCAGGACGACGAGCGCGGCCCAGGTGAGGCGGTTCGGCGGCAGGCGCCACCAGCCGACGCGATCGGAGCGGCAGTTGATCGCCTGGAAGGGATGGACGAGCACCAGCGCCACGAACGCGATCGTCGTCGGGCGCGGACCCGCCCCCGCGGTCCACGCCGCCCACAGGTAGGCGCTCAGCACGCCCGCGGCGAGCAACCCGCCCTCGGCGAGCATGCGCCCGCCGAAGCGCCAGGTCACGAGCGCCTCGCGCGGGTCGCGCGGGGGCCGGCGCATCACGTCGGGCTCGGCGGGGTCGCGGATCAGCGCCATCGCCGGGAAGATATCGGTCACGAGGTTGACCCAGAGGATCTGCAGCGGGAGGAGCGGCGCGGGGAATCCGGCCAGGATGGCCACGAAGATCGTAAGGATCTCCGAGAGGTTGCCGGAGAAGAGGAAGTGGATGACCTTGCGGAGGTTCGCGTAGATGACGCGCCCCTCCTCGACCGCGCGCACGATCGTGGCGAAGTTGTCGTCGGTGAGGACGAGGTCCGCGGCCTCGCGCGCGACGTCGGTTCCGTGGCGGCCCATGGCGATGCCGATGTCGGCGCGCGCCAGCGCGGGCGCGTCGTTGACGCCGTCGCCGGTCATCGCCACCACCTCGCCGTCGGCCTGCAGCCGCCGGATCAGCGAGAGCTTGCCTTCCGGGCTCACCCGGCTCTGGATCGCCTCGGGCGCGAGCCCGAGCTCGCGCCCCACCGCCTCCGCCGTGGACTGCTGGTCGCCCGTCAGCATGATCGTCCGGATGCCGGCCAGCCGGCAGCGCGCGATCGCCTCCTTCACGCCGGGCCGGACCGGATCGACGAGGCCGACGAGACCGAGGAACGTGAGGTCCTCCACACGGCCGCTCTCGGGCCAGCCCTCGGCGCGCCACGCGACCGCGAGCACGCGCAGCCCTTCGCGGGCCAGCGCGCGGTTGGCCTCGAGCAGCTCGGCACGCTCCCCGTCGCCCAGCGGGTGCGGGCCCGCCTCCGTCTGGCGGCGGCGGGACAGCTCGACGATCACGCCCGGCGCTCCCTTCACGCAGAGCGCCCGGCCCTCGCCGTCCCAGTCGTTGAGCGTCGCCATCAGCCGCGTGGCCGGATCGAAGGGCAGCTCGCGCCGGCGCGGGTGCCGCCGCGCGAGCGCCGTTGGATCGAGCCCCGCCTTGAGGGCGGCGACCAGGAGCGCCGCCTCGGTCGGATCGCCGTGGAGCACGAGGCCCTGCGGGCGCGCCTCGAGAGTGGCGTCGTTGGCGAGGGCGCCCACGGTGAGGAGCAGCGCCAGGTGCTCGTCCCGGCCGGCGGCGAACGCGCGCCCGTCCTCGAGGAACTCGCCCCGGTCGGTGCTGCCGCCGGTCACGGCCACGTTCCGCCCGTCGAAGAAGAGGCGGGCGATGGTCATCTGGTTCTCGGTCATCGTGCCGGTCTTGTCGGCGCAGATCACGGTGGTCGAGCCCAGCGTCTCGACGGCGGGCAAGTGCCGCACGAGGGCGCCCGCGCGCGCCATGCGCCAGAGTCCCGCGGCCAGCGCCACGGCGACGACCGCCGGGAGCCCTTCGGGGATCGCGGCGACGGCGAGGCTGATCCCCGTCTCGACCATGAGGCCGGGAGGCTCGCCGTGGAGAACGCCGGCGACGGCCACGACACCGCAGATGCCGAGGGCCAGCAGTATGAGCCGGCGGCCGAGCTGCTCGACGTGGCGCTCGAGCGGCGTCGCCCGCTCGCCCTCCAGCGCCACCAGCTGGCCGATGCGTCCGAGCTCGGTGGCCACGCCGGTCGCCGTGACCACGCCGAGGCCGCTGCCCGCCACCGCCGTCGTGCCCAGATAGGCCATCGTCGCGCGCTCGGCCAGCGGCGTGTCCGGCGCGAGACGCGCCGCGGCGTCCTTGTCCACGGGCAGGCTCTCGCCGGTGAGCGCCGCCTCGGTGACGCGGAGGGCTGCGCTGCGGACGAGGCGAAGGTCGGCGGGGATCTGGCTTCCCGCCTCGAGG
>JACQCN010000417.1 GCA_016201575.1 Candidatus Rokuibacteriota bacterium
AGGAGCGGTGTTCGTCGCCGACTATTTCCCGGGCACGAAGTCCGTGGAGAACGACCGGTTCGTCGCCGCGTTCCAGGCCAGGTACAAGCGGCCTCCGGACAACTGGGCCGCGCTCGGGTATACGGCCATCAATGTCGCGGCGACGGCGATCAAGGCCGCCGGTCCCACTCCCACGCGAGAGTCTGTTCGCCAAGCCCTGACCCGGATCAAGGGCCTGCCCGTCGTGCTGGGCAACGGCAAGTTCAGCTTCAACGACCAGCGCAACCCCTACTACGGCGCAATCGTCTGCACGGTCAAGAACGGGAAGTTCGCGGTGGCCCAGTGAGCCGAGAGCCGACGAGGCGTCTGCGAGCAGGATCCAGGCCCAGCCCGGGGAAAGCCGGACCGCGCGCTACTCGGGGACGGGGAGAGATCGTGATCGCGAAGCCCGCGGCATTGACGAGGCCTTCCGTTTCGGTCGCGAGCGAGCGCGGGGCGGCATCGGCAGCGCGGCGTCTGGTCCGGTACGCGCGCGAGCTGCGCGTGGAGGATCTGCCGGAGGAGGTCGTGGAGAAGGTCGAGGTCTGTCTCCTCGACATGCTCGCCTGCAGTCTCACCGCCGGAGACCTGCCCTGGAGCCGCCAGGCCGTCTCCTGGGTGAAGAGCCTGCGGGCGGCTCCGGACGCCACGGTGATCGGCACGAACGTGAAGACGGCGCCGTCGGAGGCGGCGTTCGCCAACGCGATCCAGGCCAATGGTCTGATCCGGGAAGACATGCACACCGCGAGCGCCAGCCACATCGGCGTGGTGGTGCTCCCCACCGCCCTCGCGGTCGCGGAAGCGCGCCACGCGAGTGGCCGTGAGCTCATCACGGCCGTGGTCGCCGGCTACCAGGCCATGGGCCGGGTCGGCCGTGTCGTGATCGACAGCGACAATGCGCGCGTCTTCCGGCCTACCGGTCTGCTCGGGCCGATCGGCGGCGCCCTGACGGCCGCCCGCCTTCTCGCGCTCGACGAGGAGGCCGCGGTGAACGCCCTGGGGCTGGCCGGGAACCTGGCGGCGGGGCTGAACGAGTGGGCGCACAGCGGGGGCACCGATCTGTTCTTCCAGTCCGGGTTTGCCGCCCGCAACGCCGTCGCCTCGGCGAGCCTGGCCGCCCTCGGCGCGAGGGCGTCGGAGACGATCCTCGACGGCCGGGCGGGAATGATCGCCGCCTTCGGCGGAGCCGAACGGGCCGGGCTCCTGGGACAGGATCTGAGGGACGATTTCGAGATCCTGACCGTCTACCACAAGCCCGCGCCGGCCTGTAACTACGTGCAGACGCCGTCCCAGGCCGCGCTCGACCTCGTGACCGGGAACCCGATCCAACCGGGTCGGATAGACTCCGTCGAGGTCCTCACCTTCCCGGCGGCGGCCGCCTATCCCGGCTGTGACTTTGCGGGCCCCTTCACCTCCATGATCCAGGCGAAGATGAGCATCCAGTTCAGCGTCGCCTCCGTCCTGGTCCGCCGCGAGCTCGGCGAGGACAACTTCCGGCAGCTCGACGATCCCGAAACCGGGCGGATCGCCGCCCGCGTCCGGCTCTCGATCGATCCCGAATTCACGGCGGCCGGCCCTTTGCAGCAAGGGGCCGAGATCAGGGTGCGCCTGGTCGATGGCTCGGTTCTGCGCACACGTCTCCACGACGTACGGCCATTCGGGCCAGCCGAGGTCCGTGCCAGGTTCCGGGCCGCGGCGACGAGCACCCTCGGAGATCGGAAGGGCCGCGAGATCGAAGAGACGCTGCAGACGCTGCGGCGGCTGGACGACGTCGCCGGGTTGACGCGGCTCCTGAGCCGCTGAGCACGACCAGCTCCCCAACCAGGTGTGGTCGGGGACATCACGGATCTGTTGGGGCCGGCGACGTGGACGCACTTCTGCCTCTACGTCATCCTCGACATCTTCAGCCGCTATGGGGTGGGCTGGACCCAGGCCGACGGCGAGAGCGCGGCGATCGCGGAGCCAGCTCATCGAGGTCGCCCGTGACAACCAAGGGATCGTCCCGGGCCAGCTCACGCTGCACACGGACCGGCGCTCGCCGATGACGCCTGCTTCTCGCCTGCCCTGCGAGGCATCAGCCGCCGAGGTACGCCCCCTGGACGCGCGGGTCGCGGAGGAGCGCGTCCCGCGGCCCGGCGAGCACGACCCGGCCGGTCTCCAGCACGTAGCCGCGGTCGCACAGCTCGAGCCCTTCCACAACCCGTTGCTCGACGAGCAGGATCGTCAACCGGCGCGCGCGCCGGATCTCGGCGATGGCGTCGAGGATCTGCTCCACGACGCGCGGGCCGAGGCCCAGGGACGGCTCGTCGAGGAGCAGGAGGTCCGGCCGGGCCATCAGGCCCCGGCCGATCGCCAGCATCTGCTGCTCGCCGCCCGATAGCGAGCCGGCGAGCTGGCGGGCGCGCTCGCGCAGGATCGGGAACAGCGCGAGCACCGCCGCGAGCTCCTCAGCGCGGCCCGGCCTCGCCGCCTTGCGGTACCCGCCCATCTCGAGGTTCTCGCGCACGGTGAGCGAGGGGAACACACGGCGGCCCTCGGGTACGTGGGCGATGCCGAGCGCCGCCCGCCGGCTGGCGGGGAGCGCGCCGAGATCGCGCCCCCGGTACTCGATGCGGCCGGCGGTGACGGGCACGGAGCCGGAGATGGCCTTGAGCAGCGTCGTCTTGCCGGCGCCGTTGGGACCGACGAGCGTGACGAACTCCTCCTCGCGGACCTCGAGGGAGACCTCTTCCAGGGCCCGCAGGCCGCCGTAGGCGACGCTAACGCCGGAGACCGTCAGCATTCCGCAGCCAGCGCTTCCCGAGATACGCCTCGACGACGGCCGGATCGCGGATGACCTCGCCCGGCGCTCCGTCCGCCACCTGCCGCCCGTGGTCGAGCACGACGAACCGGTCGGCCAGACGCAGGAGGGCTTGCAGCGTGTGCTCGATGAGCACGACGGTGACGCCCCGGGCGCGCTGGCCCTGCACGAGCGCGATCATGATCTCGACGCCGTCGCCCGAGAGCCCCGCCAGCGGCTCGTCGAGGAGGAGCAGCCGCGGCTCGGTGGCGAGGCTCCGGGCCAGCTCCATCAGCCGCAGCTCGAGCGTGGTCAGCGCCGCCGGGAGGGCGTCGCGGCGTGAGGTC
>JACQCN010000418.1 GCA_016201575.1 Candidatus Rokuibacteriota bacterium
GTCGCCGCTGGAGACGGCCATGGCCTCGCGCAAGGTCATCGTCTCCGCCGAGGAGATCATCGATCCCGACGACATCCGGAAGGACCCGGCGAAGACCACCATCCCTTACTACATGGTCGACGCGGTCGTGCACGCGCCCTTCGGCGCGTACCCGGGCGGCGTCCAGGGGCTCTACGAGATGGACTTCGAGCACTGGGGCGGGTACTACGCGCTCGAGCGCCAGGGCCGGATCGCCGAGTACCTCGACACCTACGTCTACGGCGTGGGCTCGCACGAGGAGATGCTCGAGAAGCGCGTGGGGCTCGGGCGCCTGCACGAGCTGCGCCGCCGGGCGACCATCCGGGAGGGGTATCGGTAAATGGACTCGCGCGGCATTGGATCTCTTCGCCCTGCGGGCTCATCGCGCGTCCGTGCCATCGGTGGCCGATGATGTTCACCGAAGCCGAGGTGATGATCAGCCTGTGCGCGCGCCTCCTCGAGGACCAGAAGACGGCGTTCATCGGCTTCGGCATGCCCCAGGTGGCGGCGATCCTCGCCCAGCGCATGCACGCGCCGCAGCTCGTGCAGGTGTTCGAGTTCGGCGCCATCGGCCCGACCCCGGTCACGCCGTTCGTCCGCAACACGATGGGCGGTCCGGCCAACTGCTACCGCTCGATCGCCTGGACGAGCATGAACCAGATTTTCGCGCAGGCCCAGGTGGGGCTCGTGGACTACGGGGTGCTCGGGGCCGCCCAGATCGACCTCTACGGCAACATCAACTCCACGATGCTGGGCGACGACTACGCCCGGCCGAAGAAGCGCTTTCCCGGCGCCGGCGGCGCCAACGAGGTCGCCTCCTTCTGCTGGAAGACGATCGTCATCATGATGCACGAGCGCCGGCGCTTCGTGCCCCGCGTCGACTTCATCAGCTCCCCCGGCTACCTCGACGGCGCGCCGGGGGCGCGGGAGCGCGCGGGCCTGCCCGCGGGCACCGGCCCCTGGCGCGTGGTCACCTCCAAGGCCCTCTTCGGGTTCGACGAGGCCTCGAGGAAGATGGCGCTGCTCGGCGTGCTCGAGGGGCTCCGGCCCGCGGACGTGATCGACGACATGGACTTCACCCCGCTCGTCGCGCCGACGCTCACGACGCTGCCCGCCCCCACACTGCGCGAGCTGGCCATCCTGCGCGAGGAGATCGACCCGGCCAGGACGATCATCGGCCGGACGGCCCGGGCCTCGGGGGCGGCGGGGGCCGCTTCGCGATGAGCGTGCCGCTGGCGACCCTCGAGGCCGGCCGGGACACGTTCCCCAAGCTCGCCCGGGCCAACGCCGAGCGGACCCCGGACAAGGTCGCGATCCGCGAGAAGGACCTCGGCATCTGGCAGTCCCACACCTGGCGCGACTACGACGCGGAGGCCCGCTCGATCGCGCTCGGCCTCGCCTCCCTCGGTTTCGCGCGGGGCGACAAGACGGCGATCGTCGGCGACAACCGCCCCCAGCTCTACTGGACGGTCCTGGCCACGCAGTGCCTCGGCGGCGTGCCGGTGCCGCTCTACCAGGACTCGATCGAGCGGGAGATGGCGTACATCCTCGACCACTCGGAGGCGCGGTTCGCGGTGGTCGAGGACCAGGAGCAGGTCGACAAGCTCCTGCGCGTGCGGGAGCAGTGCCCGCGCCTGGAGTACATCGTCTACGACGACCCGCGCGGCCTGCGGGGCTACTCCGAGCCGTTCCTCCTGAGCCTGGCCGAGCTGCAGGAGCGGGGCCGCAAGTTCGCGCACGACAACCCGACCTGGGTCGAGGACGAGATCGCCAAGGGGGCCGCCGACGACCTCGGCATCATCTGCTACACGTCGGGGACGACCGGCACGCCCAAGGGCACGATGCTCTCGCACCGGAACCTGATCCTGACCGCGCGGAACGCGGCGGCCCGGGAGGGCCTGCGGAGCGACGAGGAGGTGCTGGCCTACCTGCCCATGGCGTGGGTGGGCGACCACATCTTCTCCTACGCCCAGTCCATCGTCACCGGCTTCACCGTCAACTGCCCGGAGAGCGCGGCGACGGTCCTCGCGGACATGAAGGAGATCGGGCCCACCTACTTCTTCGCGCCGCCCCGGATCTTCGAGAGCATCCTCACCACCGTGATGATCCGGATCGAGGACGCGGCGTGGGTCAAGCGGAAGCTGGTCCACGTCTTCCTCGACCTCGCCCAGAC
>JACQCN010000419.1 GCA_016201575.1 Candidatus Rokuibacteriota bacterium
CCGGGCGCCTGCTGTCGCTCACGATCCAGACCCAGATGGTGCTGACCTGAGCGGCCGGGCCTCCACCCCACATTATTCACGAACGGTCGTCGCGTGTGGCGGGCGGGTCCTGTCGCAGGGCGCGCCGCCCCCGCCCGGCTGGGTCGTGGACGGCGACGGCCAGCCGGTGACGGACGTGGAGGAAGCGTTCCGCTACGTCTTCGAGCGGCCCGAGGGCGGCATCACGCCGCTCGGGGGCACGCGCGAGCTGGGCAGCCACAAGGGCTACGGCCTGGCCGTCATGGTCCACATCCTCGGGGCCACGCTCTCCGGCGGCTCGTTCTCGCCGATCCGCAACCGCACGCAGCGGACATCCGATCCCCACAACATCGGCCACTTCTTCCTGGCGATCGATCCGCGCGCCTTCCGGGCCGACGGCGAGTTCGAGGACGATCTCGACCAGGTGATCGACGTGCTGCACAATGCCAGGCGCACTGACCCGGCGCAGCCCGTGCTGGTGGCGGGCGACCCGGAGATGGAGACACGCACGGAGCGGCTTCAGGCCGGCGTGCCGATCCCGGACGACTTGATGGAGCAGGTGCGGGCGGTGGTGAAGACCGCGGGCGTGCCGTTCGTCCTCGCGCTCTAGTCGAATCGCCGCCGGAGCCCCTCAGCAACGTCAACAGGACGAGTCAGGGGAGACTGGACAATGAGCTCGCCGAACAAGAGTGCCGTCGTGACGGGTGCGGGCACCGGCATCGGCAAGGCGGTCGCGGTCACGCTGCTGCAGAACGGGTATCGCGTGGCCCTGGCCGGGCGCCGCAAGGAGCCGCTGGAGAAGGCGGTGGCGGAGGCCGGGCCGTCGGGCGCGCGAGCGCTGGTCGTGCCCACCGACGTGAGCGACCCGCCGTCCGTCCGCGCCCTCTTCGCGCGGACGAAGGAGGCCTTCGGCCGCCTCGACCTGCTGTTCAACAACGCCGGCATCAACGCGCCCGGCATCCCGCTCGAGGACCTCGGCTACGAGCAGTGGAAAGCGGTGGTGGACATCAACCTGACGGGCGTGTTCCTGTGCACGCAGGAAGCGTTCAAGCTCATGAAGAGCCAGGACCCTCGGGGCGGGCGCATCATCAACAACGGCTCCATCTCCGCCCACGCGCCCCGGCCCAACTCGGCCCCGTACACCGCCACCAAGCACGCGATCACGGGCCTCACCAAGTCGACGTCCCTGGACGGGAGGAAGTACGACATCGCCTGCGGCCAGATCGACATCGGCAACGCCCTGACCGAGCTGGCGGCGCGAATGGCCCAGGGCGTCCCCCAGGCGAACGGCTCCGTCGCGGTCGAGCCGCTGATGGACGTGGCTCATGTCGCGAGCGCCGTGCTCTACATGGCCAGCCTTCCGCTGGACGCCAACGTGCAGTTCCTGACAGTCATGGCGACCAAGATGCCCTTCGTCGGTCGCGGCTGACCGGCGGGCCAGCTCAGGGCGTGCGAGGGCCGGCGAGTCCCGTCACGCGGCCGACGAGCTCCGCGGCCGGCCCCGTGTACCGCGCGGAGTCGAGTAGCGCGTCCACCTCGCGCTCGGTCAGGTGTGGTGTGACGCGCGGGTCCTCGAGCAGGAGCGTGAATCGCTCCGGGAGGAGGCGCCTCGATGTCAGGTCCGGCTGATTTCCTGGCCAGAGCGGTCGAGCTCCTGGCGGCCGGAGCGTGGGAGCAGGCCCACGAGATCGTCCAGAAGGAAGAGTCCGCGCCGGCGGCGTGGCTTCACGGCATCGTGCACACCCTCGAGGGCGATCTCGAAAACGCGCGCTACTGGTACCGGAAAGCCGACCGCGTCTTCCCCGGCCGCGACGCCGTCCAGGAGGAGATCGCCGCCGCCCGGAAGATGGTGCAGGGTGGAACCAGGTCCGGCCCCGCGTGAGCCGCGCCGCGACTCCCTGCCTTTGAGATCACAGGCTGTGATCTCAAACCCGCCGGGTCTCCGTTACGGCTCACTCGAGCCCAAGGCCCTGCACACCCGAGAGATCTGAGCGATCACGGCCATGGAGCGGCGCCGGCTCGGCGGGACCGACATCGTGGCGAGCGTCCTCGGCTTCGGCGGCTCCGAGATCGGCTACCAGCGCGTGGGCGCCCGCACCGTCGCGCGGCTCCTCGGGAGCGCGCTCGATGCCGGCCTGAACGTGATCGACACGGCCGAGTGCTACGCGGACAGCGAGGCCCTCATCGGCCGCGCGATCGGCGCCCGGCGGCGCGAGTTCTACCTCTTCACCAAGTGCTGGCACGCCCGCGGCTGGTCGCGCCCCGACTGGCGGTCGGCCTCGCTCTTCGCGAGCATCGAGCGGAGCCTCCGTCGCCTCGAGACCGACTACCTCGACCTGATCCAGCTTCACAGCTGCTCCCTCGCTGAGCTCCAGAAGGGCGACGCCATCGCGGCCCTCGAGCGGGCGCGCGAGCGGGGCTGGGCGCGGTACATCGGCTACAGCGGCGACGGCGAGGCGGCGCGCTACGCGGTCGAGTGCGGCCGCTTCGACACGCTCCAGACCTCGGTCAACATCGCGGACCAGGAGGCGCTCGACCTCACGCTGCCCCAGGCGCGCGCCCGGCCGATGGGCGTGATCGCCAAGCGGCCGCTGGCGAACGTCGCGTGGCGGTACGCGCGGAAGCCGGCCGAGGCCTACTACCAGACCTACTGGTCGCGGCTGCGGACGCTGGACTATCCCTTCCTGCGCGATGCCTCCGACACGGCCGTGACCACCGCGCTGCGCTTCACGCTCGGCGTGCCGGGCGTTCACACCGCGATCGTCGGCACCACGAAGCCGGAGCGCTGGCAGCAGAACGCGGCGTCGCTGGAGGCCGGCGCCATGCCCGCGGACGGGCTGGATCGGATCCGCGCGCGCTGGCGCGAGGTCGCCGACGCGTCGTGGGTCGGCCAGGTGTAAGGGGCAACGGCCTGATGCCCTTGACGGGCGGCATGAAATGTCTCACTGTGGCGAAATTGCGCAAAGGGAGGTTCGCATGCACCTCGGCTACTTCGCGATGCCGCTGCACCCGCCCGGCTCCGATCCCGCGCTCACCATGGACACGGATCTCGAGCAGCTCGTGTTCCTCGACGACCTCGGCTTCGAGGAGGCCTGGATCGGGGAGCACTTCACCGCGCGCTGGGAGAACATCCCGTGTCCGGACCTCTTCATCGCCAAGGCGCTCGGGATGACCCGCCGCATGAAGCTCGGCACCGGCGTCTCCTGCCTGCCCAACCACAACCCACTGATGCTCGCGCAGCGCATCGCCGTGCTCGACCAGCTCGCCCAGGGCCGCTTCTACTGGGGGGTGGGCTCCGGCGGCTTCCCCGGCGACTTCGAGCTGTTCGGCTTCGACCCGCAGACGGGGGAGCACCGCGAGATGACCCGGGCCTCGCTGGAGACCATCATCAACCTGTGGAACGATCCCAAGCCCGGGCTCTACGAGACGAAGTACTGGCGGTTCCGGGTCCCCGAGCCGCAGGACGACATCGGGCTGGCCCTGCACATGCGTCCCTATCAGCGCCCGCATCCGCCGATCGGCGTGGCGGGGGTCTCCGCCAAGTCGGACACGCTGGTCCTGGCGGGCGAGCGCGGGTACCTGCCGATGAGCATCAACTTCGTACCCTCCCGGATCCTGCGCACTCACTGGGAAGGCGTGGAGGAGGGGGCCCGCCGCACCGGCCGCGCGGCCGACCGCGCCGCCTGGCGGGTCTCGCGCGACGTCTACGTCGCGGAGACGACGGCGCAGGCCCGGCGGGAGGCGCTGGCGGGGACGCTCGCGCGGGACTGGACCGGCTACTTCCTGCCCCTGCTGAAGAAGGTCAATCTCCTGAGCCTGACCAAGGTGGATCCCGACATGCCGGACTCGGAGGTCACCGTCGAGTACCTGGCGGATCAGGTGTGGATCGTCGGGGACCCCGACGAGGTGACGCGGAAGCTCCAGCGGCTCCAGCGGGACGTGGGCGGCTTCGGCACCCTGCTCGTCATCGCCCACGAGTGGGAGCCTCGGGCGGCGTGGACTCGGTCGATGACCCTGCTCCAGGAGGAGGTTCTCCCCCGCCTCTGACGAGCCCGCCGGCCCTCGATCGCGGCATCACCAGAGCCGCATACGCCGGGACCGTCTGACCTCCCCGTGGCGGATAGGCGATAATCCTCCGCTGAGGAGGACTCGATGCGTGTGCTGGTGACGGGTGGAACCGGCTTCATCGGCTCCTTCCTGGTGGACCGCCTGCTGGCCGACGGCCACGGGGTCTGCGTGCTCGACAACCTGGATCCCCGGGTCCACCCGGGTAGCCGTCCGGAACACCTGGCGCCGGGAGCGGAGCTGCTCGTGGGAGACGTCCGTGACCGGGAGCGCTGCACGGCGGCCCTCGACGGCGTCGACGCGGTGGTGCACGCGGCCGCCGCCGTCGGGGTGGCCCAGTCCCTGTATCGGGTGGAGCACTTCGTGGACGTGAACATCCGAGGAACGGCGACGGTCCTGGAGGGCCTGCTCGCGCGCCGCGACCGGCGACCGAAGCTCGTCGTGCTGAGCTCGATGACGGGCTACGGCGAGGGCCTCTATCGGCGCCGCTCCGACGGCCGGCTCCTCCGCGTGGATGTTCGGAGCGAGGTCGAGATCCGGCGGTCAGGCTGGGAGCCGGTCTGCCCCGAGACCGGCGAGCCGCTGGCGCCGATGCCCACGCCGGAGGAGTCCGCCCTGCTGGCCCGGAACGTCTACGCGCTGACCAAGCGGTACCAGGAGGAGGTCGTTCTGCCTCACGGGCTTGGCGGCAACGCTCCGGCGCGATGAATGATGAAAGACGGCCTACTGCGGCGGCTGAACCGGCGCGTTGATATGACTTCCACTGTCAAGGGTCACGATGACGTCAGGATCGCGGGTGCCGTTCTCCCTTCCGTCGTTGCTTCATTGTCTGCGGTTGACACTCGAGCCACCGGAAGAGACGGAGCCTGTAACTGCGACGGTTGATCATGCTGATATCCGTGGGTTGGCTACCACCTTACTGGTGTCCGTCGCGGCGCCGGCTTCGCTCTAGGGACGAGGGTCGTGGCCGCCTCATAACGCGATCGAAGATTGCGCCGATACCGGGGCCGCGCCTCCGCCGATGGCTCGAGATCGTGATCAAGGGTTCGATGCTCCGTCCGCCTCGATGCGTTGGCCCGTCAGGCGGCCCGCGGCACGATGCGCGCGATCGCCCAGGCGAAGGCGGCCATCTCGCGGGCAATGGCCACGACGACCTGGTTGACGTGCTTGCCGCGGGCGGTCAATTGCCGATACCGCTTGCACAGGCGCACCTGCGCCTTCCAGCCGATCGCCTGGACCTCGGGCGGCAGCTTCTCCAGGCGGAGTTGGAGGTGCCGGCTCACCTTGGCCGGGTACCGATAGGCCCACGCGCCTTCCACCAGCGCGCGCCGGGCGTGGCTGTTCCCGGCCTTGGTGATGCCGCCTTGCCGGCGCCGCGCCCCCGACGAGTACTCCGAGGGCGTGAGACCGAGATAGCTCATCAGCTGGCGCGGGCTGTCGAAGCGCGTGAGGTCCCCGAGCTCGGCCATCAAGATGACGGCGCCCGTGAGCTCGACCCCACGCAGCGCCTGGATGGCCTCGACCACCGGGTACAGCCGCCAGCCCTTGACCGCCTCGTGGAGCTCGCGCTCCAGACGCTGCAGCCGCTCGGACTGCTCGGTGACGGCGCGCACGTACTCCTGGAAGATGATCTGCTGCGGCGGGGTCGGACACACCACCTCCGACAGCCAGCGCAGGTGGGCGGCGTTCCAGCTGGCCCGGCCCTCGTAGCGAATGTCCTGCCGCAGCAGGAACGATTTCAGCCGGTGCTTGCTCCGCTTGAGATCCTCCATGGCGTCCTCGCGGCCTCGGCTCAGGTCCCGCAGGGCCTCGTCCTCGATGCCCGGCACGTAGATCGAGCTCAGGTCGCCGCTGCGCATCAAGCGGGCCAGCGTCATCGCATCGCGCCGATCCGTCTTCACGCGGTCGCCCGGCTTCCGCGGAATCAGCGACGGCGCCACGACGTGGCAGCTCAAGCCCTTCCGCGTGAGGTACCGATACAGCCAGTAGCCACACGGCCCCGCCTCGTAGACGAACACCAGCGGCGCGCCCTTCGACTGCAGCTTCCGAATCAGCTTGTCGATGTCGCACTGCCGTGGGCCGATCGCCCCCAGCGACACCACCTCGGCGCCCCGATCCTCCGGTGCGTAGGCGACGGCGATCGACTCCTTGTGCACATCGAGACCGACATAGAGCGTCGTCTTGCTAGACTCGTTCATGGCTGACCTCCACGTTCGTGCTGTGCCTCGAGCACAGGGCGGCTCTGGCCCTTCAAGGCTAACCCGCGGAGAGCGCTGGGGGTCAGCCTCACTTCGTGGAAGTCATACTGTCTATCCGTACAAACGTGTCTGACGGGTACAGCCGGGCCTCTTAGGAACAGTACTGCGCGTGCAGATTCCGAACGCCGCCCAGGCAGTCATCGAACCCGCGAAGCTCCACGGGTACCTGCTCTCGCACACCCATCCTGTTGGACGATTCAAGGCGGCCTTCTTCTTGGGGCTCGGGTATTCAGCCGAGGAGTGGGGCCGGCTGGAGGCGCACCTTCGAGCGCAGCACCTATCGCAAGATGCGACGCTGGGGGAGCGAAGTGCCTACGGACAGAAGTATGAGATTCGCGCTACATTGGTCGGGCCGACGGGACAGGCAGCGGCCGTTGTGAGCGTCTGGGTCGTACGGGCGGGCGAGGACATCCCGCGGTTCGTGACAGCCTATCCGGAGGGAAGCCGATGAGGTACCGGATCCTTGACGTTGTGGTTCTTGACCGAGAGATGCCGGACCGCGGCCTGCGCAAGGGCGACCTCGGCGCTGTGGTCGAGGTCTACGAACCTGATGGGCTGGAAGTCGAGTTCGTCACCGCGTCGGGCAGAACAGAGGCCTTGCTGACGCTCGGTGTGCGCGACGTTCGCCCGGTAGCCGACGACGACCTCGTATCCGTAAGGCCCTACCGCCGGTCCGCTTGAAAGCCCGATACTATCTATGCGATTAGCGCGTCGCAGCCTAGCATCGAGATGTCGGGCGGAGGCTTCGCTCAGGCGGATGTGCTGGGATTCTGCTTGACCGTACCAGTGTCCGCGGTGTTATCGGAGATCAATGCCAACGCATATCCGGCCAGCTCGTCACGAGCCATGTTGCGATGACCGATGATCCGATGGCGGAGACGCCGCCGATCGAGCGGGTGGAAGCCGTGCATCCCGAGGTCGCCCGGGCGCTTCGGGCGATGTCGGGCACGACACGGCTCCGGCTGGCCCACGAGGCCTGGGAGATGGCTCGCGACCGGCTCGCCGCGTCCCTCGAGGCCCGGCGTCCCGAGTGGTGCCGGGAGGAAATTCGGCGGCAGGTCGCTCGCAGGCTGCTGGGTGACTCAGGCGGAGCTGCTTCGACATCTCGTTGAGATCCTCGAGGCCGTCGGAGTCGAGTACATGATCGGTGGCTCCCAGGCGTCGATGTACTACGGCGAGCCCCGGTTCACTCGCGACATCGACGTAGTCGTGGCTTTCCGCACCGAGCATCTCGCGGCCTTCCTCGGTCGGTTCCCGGCCGAGGAGTTCTACGTCGACGAGCAGACGGCGCGCGAGGCCATCCGGTCGGCCGGCCAGTTCAACATCATCCCCCGGGGTCCGGCCTGAAGATCGACGTCTACGTCAACCCGGATACCCCGTACGATCGGACCCGACTCACGCGGCGCCAGAGACTTCCACTGAACCCGGGAATGGGCGCGTACTTCGCGCGGCCCGAGGACGTCATCCCCTACAAGCTGCTCTATGCGCGACAGGGCGGATCAGAGCTTCACCTGCGCGACGTCCTGGGCATCCAGAGAGCATCGGGTTCCGAGTTGGCTGAGGGATACATCGCCGATTGGGCCGACCGTCTTGGACTGAGGACGGTCTGGGAGCAGATTCGCACACAGGCGGACTGAGAGATGCCCCGCGACCTGCGGATCGTGCCGCTCGACGCGTTCGTGAATAATGCGGGCCAACGGCGGAGCGGACGGCCGGTCACCGGAAGCGCGGCATGACCTCGCGGGCGAACAGCTCCATGGAGCGGCGGACCCGGTCCTGGGGGAGGCCGCCGAAGTTCATCCAGCAGAGCACGTGGCCCACGCCGATCGCGCGCATGTACTCGAGGTGGCGCGCGACCGTGTCCGGGGAGCCGAAGGCCAGCGTCTCGCGCACGAGGCCCTCCCAGGTGACCGTGCCCAGGCGCTCGGCCATCGCGCGGAAGCCCGGCTGCAGGCTCGGGTGCGCGTCCTCGATGCGCTCGGGGACGACGAACTTCCGGAACGACTCCTGGTACCAGACCTCGGCCGCCCTGGCCTCCTCGAGCGCCTGCGCGTCGGTGTCGGCGACGTAGATCTGCCGCGAGACGCCCCACCGCTCCAGCAGCGCCGCGACCTCGGTGTCCGTGCGCCCCGCCTTCCGGAGCGTCTCGACGTAGATGTCGCGGTTGGCCTCGAGCTGCGTCACCGGGCCGAACAGGACGGAGTTCAGCATGGGCCAGCCGCGCAGCGCCGTGTTCTCGATGCCGTCTTTCGTCACGCAGACCTGGAAGAGCGGCGGGTGGGGGCGCTGCACGGGCTTGGGAATCACGCGGACGTCCGGGATGCGGTAGTAGCGCCCCTCGTAGGCGAACGTCTCCTCCGTCCACGCCCGCACCAGGATGTCCACCGCCTCGTCGAAGCGCTCGCGGCTCTGCTCCTGCGGCACGCGGTAGCCGCGGAACTCCGCCGGGCGGTTGCCGCGGCCGACGCCGACGTCGAGGCGGCCGTCGGAGATGATGTCGACCACGGCCATCTGCTCGGCCAGGCGGATGGGCTCGTGGAAGGGCAGGATGGCGGCGGCCAGGCCGATCCGCACGCGGCGCGTCCGCGAGGCCGCGGCGGCGGCGAGCGAGGCCGGGTCGACGCTGAGCCCGTAGTCGATGAAGTGGTGCTCCGTGAACCAGACCTCGTCGAAGCCCAGCTCCTCGCTCCACTCCACCTGCCGCAGCTCGCGCCGGATGATGTCCGCGTGGTCGTGCCCCGGGGGGGCCTGGAAGAAGAAGAAGGTTCCGAATTTCATGTCGGGTGGCTCCTCGGAGTGACAAGATACCGCGAGCGGCGGGTAGCGCGCACCCCAGGAGAGAGGAGAGACGCACGATGGACTGCTGCGGTCACGAGGGGCCGGGGAGCGGCGACGCGCGGTTCGAGATCAAGAAGGTGGCCGACGGCGTGCACGTCGCGGTGGCGGCCCCCGCCTACAAGGTGAACTCCAACACCGCCCTCATCGAGAGCGACGGCGGCGTGATCGTCGTGGACACGCACTCCAAGCCCTCGGCGGCCCGGGTGATCATCGAGCGGCTGCGCGACCTCACGCCCAAGCCCGTCCGCTACGTTGTCAACACCCACTTCCACTGGGACCACTGGCACGGCAACGAGGCGTACCCCGCGGCCTATCCTGACGCGGAGATCGTCACCAATCAGATCACGCGCGAGGCGATGGTGACGAAGGGGCTCGAGCGCATCCAGGACCATGTCCGCCAGGGCCCCGGCGAGATCGCCCGGCTGAAGACCGACCTCGCCGCGGCCCGCGCGCCGGAGCAGCGGGCGAAGCTCGAGGCCGACCTGCGCCTGGCCGAGGCCTACCTGGCCGAGGTCCGGGCGCTCCGGCCGGCGCTGCCCACCATCGTCTTCGAGCGCACGATGCGACTCTACCGGCGCGACCGCGAGATCCAGCTCCTCCATCTCGGACGCGCCCACACCGAGGGCGACGTGTTCGTCTACCTGCCGAAGGAGAAGGTCGTGGTCACCGGCGACGCGGTGATCGGCTGGACGCCGTTCATGGGCGACGGCTATCCCGAGGACTGGGTGGCGACGCTCGACCGGCTGGCCCAGCTCGACTTCACCCACATCATCCTGGGGCACGGCGACGTGGCCGGCCGGGAGTGGCTGCGCACCTTTCGGAGCTACATCCACGACATGGTCGAGGCCGTGCGGCAGGAGGTGGCCGCCGGCGCCACCCTCGAGGAGGTCAAGCAGCGGGTGCCCGCGAAGCTCGCCGCCGTCTACGAGAAGCCCTTCTCGGCTTACGCCGACTACCGGCCCTGGCGCACGGGCGTCCTCGGCAACATCGAGCGCACCTACGCGATGGTGAGCTGAGCCAGCCTGCATTATCAGCCCGTGGCGAAAGTCTTCGACGGCAGTTGGGACTCGAGAAATCTCACGGAATTGGCCGATTTCCGGGGGGTCCCCATGGCCGAGACACGTCCTCAGCGACTTTCACCGCGGGCTGTTATTCCCGAACGGCGATGGCGCGAGCGGGCGGGTGGCGCAGGGTGCGGTCCCCGCGGGGCCGCGCGCAGTGGGCCCCCCTCGTCCCGTCCGCCGCGCG
>JACQCN010000459.1 GCA_016201575.1 Candidatus Rokuibacteriota bacterium
AAGGGCGCGGCGATCTGCGTCACCGTGGACGGCCCCTCCCGCAAGCGGGCGAGGATCGCGCGGCGGGTGGGGTCGCTGAGGGCGGCGAAGACCCGATCGAGCCGTGGGCCGGAATATTCAACCATGTGGTTGAGTATCTTCGCACGGGCGGCGGCCGTCAAGCGGGAATCGGAAGCTATGGCTTGGGCCGGGTGAAGTAGCGCACGAGACCGACGGCGACGAGGCCGCCGCCCACGACGGCCGCGATCGCGTAGTTGGGCAGGCGGAGCGCCTTCACCAGCGCCACGCCGAAGCCCACCGCGATGACGATGACGCCCGCCAGGACGGTTCCCACCGCAGATGGCCGTCCCGACATGGCGGACATGCTAGCACGGCCGAATCGCGCGGCGATCCGTCCCGGGAATCGCCGGCGGGATCGGCGGCATCCGAGGGGCACGCAGAAGGGCGAGGGCTTCGAGTTCCACCTGCTGGCGCTGGGCATCGCGATCGCCCTGATGATCACGGGCGGCGGCGTGGCCTCGGTGGACGGCGCGCTCGCGACGGACGGCTCAGCGGCCTGACAGGAGGGCGAGGACGGCGTCGTGCAGGCGGCCGTTGGTCGCCAGCGCGGTGCCGGTGTAGATGGAGTCGCGGCCCTCGAAGTCGGTGAACCGGCCGCCCGCCTCCGCGACGACGATCCGGGCGGGCGCGAGGTCCCAGGGCTTGAGGTCCAGCTCGGCGTAGATGTCGGCCTTGCCCTCGGCCACGAGGGCGTAGCCGTAGTAGTCGCCGAAGCCGCGCTGCCGCTCGGTGGCGTCGATCAGGCGCACGAAGCCGTCCCAGTACGGCGTCGGGCGCACGATGCCGAGCCCGGCGTGGACGAAGAAGGCCTCGCGCAGGCGCTCCCGGGCCGACACGCGCACGCGGGTGCCGTTGACGAAGGCGCCCGCGCCCTTGCGGGCGGTGACGAGGTCGCCCGTCACCGGGTTGAGCATCAGGCCGGCGGTCACGGCCCCGTGCTCCTCGAACCCGATCAGCACCGCCCAGATCGGGATCCCCCGCACGAAGTTCTTGGTGCCGTCGATCGGATCGATGATCCACCGCACCTCGCGCGAGCCCTCGGCGCCGAGCTCTTCGCCGAGGAACCCGTGGTCGGGAAAGACGCGCCCGATCACGTCCCGGATGATCGCCTCGCCCTCGCGATCGGCCTGCGTCACGGGCGTGGCATCGGGCTTGAGCGTGACGTCGAAGCCGCTCCGGTAGTACCGGAGCGCCACCGCCCCCGCGGCCCGCGCGGCCTCGACGGCGACGGCGAGCACGCGCTCGGAGGCCAGCATCACTTGGCGAAGGTGCCCGTCAGGGTGGCCTCGCCGACCACGTGCCCCTGCATCCTCTGCTCGACCTCGTCCCGCCCGGCCCCGGGCTTGACCCCCACGGTGCCGACGTCGAGGGCCTTGAGGCGGAAGACGTAGTGATGGGTCCCCGACGGCGGGCAGGGCCCGCCGTACCCGGTGCGGCCGAAGTCGTTCCGCCCCTGGCGCGCGGCGGCGATCCCGCGCCGGGACGCGTCCTCGGCGAGCTGGCGCAGGCCGGGCGGGACGTCGTAGACGAGCCAGTGCAGGAAGGTCCCGCCGGGGGCATCGGGGTCGTCCATGACCAGGACGAAGCTGCGCGTGGTCTCCGGCGCCCCGCTCCAGGCGAGCGGCGGCGAGACGTCGGCGCCGACGCAGGTGAAGCGGCCGGGGATCGGGCCGCCGTCCTTGAAGGCGGGGCTTCCGAGGCCGAAGGCGGCGGCCATCGCGAGCGGGACCAGCCCGTGCACGGCTTCAGTCAACGTCAGGGGGAGCGACCGCCGCTCCTCCCCGACGCCCCCCACCGGCTATCGTCGGCGCCGATTTCTTCACGCCCTCTCTCAGCCCTCCGCGGGGAATGGCTCGCCGCGCTCCGTCAGTACCTCGGCGTAGGTCTTGAGCGCCTCGACGACCACCGGCATCCCGCCGTACGTCACCTGCTGCATGATCACCTCGGCGACCTCCCGCCGCGTGGCGCCCACGTTGAGCGCGGCGTGGATGTGCGCCCGCAGCTCGTGCGCGCGGTTGAGCACCGTCAGCGACGCCACCGCGCACAGCTCGCGCTGCGCCTGGGAGATGACCGTGCGGCTGTAGAGCTTCCCCGCGAAGAACATCGACAGCTCGCGCGCCAGCTCGGGATCGAAGCGCTTCCAGAGGTCGTAGCCGGCGCCGCCCTTGACCGTGTGGAAGAGCATCCGCGCCGTCTTCTTGGTCCGCTCCCGCAGCTCCGCCTCGTCCATGCTCGACTCTCCTGGGGGTCGTCCGGACCCCACCTTAGCGCGCAGTATTCACGAACGGTCGTCAAGGGTGGCGAGCGGGTCCTGTCGCAGGGCGCCGCCCCCGCGGGTCCGGCTCCGTCACCCACTCGCCCGAACGCCGCGCGGCGCGCGGCGGACGGGACGAGGGGGGCCCAC
>JACQCN010000460.1 GCA_016201575.1 Candidatus Rokuibacteriota bacterium
GGTACCACCCGAGCCGCTCCTCGATCCAGCGCTCGTGCCAGACCTCGTCGGCCGGGCGGCAGTCGATCGTGTCGTGGGGGTTCACGAAGAACTCGATCTCCATCTGCTCGAACTCGCGCGTCCGGAAGATGAAGTTGCCCGGCGTGATCTCGTTGCGGAAGCTCTTGCCGATCTGGGCGATCCCGAACGGCAGCTTGAGCCGCATGGACTGGAGCACGTTCTCGAAGTTGACGAAGATGCCCTGGGCGGTCTCCGGCCGCAGGTACGTCACCGCGGCGTCCTCCTCCACCGGGCCCATGTGCGTCTTGAACATCAGGTTGAACTGCCGCGGCTCGGTCAGCTCGCCCTGGCCGCACTCCGGGCAGAGGGTGCGCCGGGCTCCGCAGTGCTTGCAGGGCTCGCCCGCCGGCACCTCGAACTTGTTCTCCTTCCTGGCCGGACAGTAGTGCGCCCACGGCATCTCGTGGAGCTGGTCGGCCCGGAAGCGGCGGCGGCAGTGCCGGCAGTCGACCATCGGGTCGGTGAAGTGGTCCAGGTGCCCGCTCGCCTTCCACACGAGCGAGTGCATCAGGATCGAGGCGTCGAGCCCCACCATGTCCGGGCGCAGGTGCACCGTGTCGCGCCACCACGCGCGCTTGATGTTGTTCTTCAGCTCGACGCCGAGCGGTCCGTAGTCCCAGCACGAGCCCGTCCCGCCGTAGATCTCGCTGGACTGGAAGATGAAGCCCCGCCGCTTGCACAGCGAGACGATCGTGTCCATGTTCATGCTCGTCCTCCGGAGTAGAGCCGCCGGATCTCGCGCAGGAAGCGCGGCGTACGGGTCGGCTGGCCGATCAGTCGGGACACCTGCGCGTCGAGCACCCGGGCCAGCTCGGGCTCCACGCGCGGCAGCGGCGTCGCCACCGCCTCCTCCCACGGCAGGGCGCGCAGCCGCTCGAGGCCCGCCACCGCCTCGGGCGAGACCGGGAACCCCGCCGCGGCCTCGGGCTCGCATCCTCCGCAGACGAGCCCGCCGCCGTCGAGGTCGAGATGCGGGCGCGCGAAGGGGTAGGCGCGCCCGCAGCCCACGCAGGCGTCGAGCCGGAGCCGGTGGCCGAGGGCGTCCACGCACCGGACGCCGAAGCAGATGGCCGCCCGGGCGGGGCGCGCCGTGCTCTCGACGGCCCGCAGGCTCCGCAGGAGGAGACCGTAGAGGGCGGGATGGCGGTCCATCTCGGCGGTCAGCCGTCCGACGCACTCGACGATCCAGGACGCCTGCCCGAAGCGCTCGAGGTCCTCCCGGATCCGGCTGAACGGGTGCACGATGTCGAAGTGGTCCACGCGCAGCAGGTCGCTGCGTCCGGTGTCGAAGAAGATGAGCTCGCCCAGCGTGAAGAGCTCGAGGGCGCTCCCGAAGCGCGAGCGCGGCCGCCGGGCGGCCCGCGCGACGCCGCGGACCTTCCCGAAGCGGCGGGTATAGAAGGTGACGATGCGGTCGCTCTCCCCGAGCCCCCGCCGGCCGATCACCACCGCCTGCGTCTTCTCCAGTCCCATATCAGGAGGTGAGCAGGAACCCGAACTCGCGCAGCGCGCGCGCGTCCTTCCGCCACGCCCGCCGCACGTCCACCGAGAGCTGCAGGAAGACCTTGATCCCGAAGAAGGCCTCGAGCTGGCGGCGAGCCGAGCTGCCGATCCGCTTGAGCATCGAGCCGCCCCGGCCGATCACGATGCCCTTCTGGGACTCCTGCTCGACGAAGATCGAGGCCCGGATGTACAGGCACTCGGGCTCCGTGCGCTCCACCAGCTCCTCCACCCGCACCGCCGTCGCGTACGGGACCTCCTCGCGGGTGAGGTGGAAGATCTGCTCGCGGATCACCTCGGCGACGTAGAACGTCTCGGGCTGGTCGGTCAGCCGGTCGGTTGGGAAGAACGCGGGGTGCTCGGGCAGCAGCTCGACGATCAGCTCGACGAGACGGTCGCAGTTCGTCCCCTCGGTGGCCGAGATCGGCAGGATTTCCCGGAACGGATGCGCCGCCCGCCAGGTGTCGATCAGCGGCAGCAGCCGCCCCTTCGGCCGGACGAGGTCGGCCTTGTTGAGGCAGCAGAACACGGGCGCCGTGATGGTCCGGAGAAGGGCGCCGGTTCGCGGGTCGGGGCCGCGCTCGGCCGCGGTCGCGTCGACGACGAGGCAGACGACGTCGACGTCCTCGAGCGCCCGCTCCACCGTCCTGGCCATGAACTCGCCCAGCGGGCCGCCGCGCTCGTGGAGCCCGGGGGTGTCGACGAATACGATCTGCGCGGCCGGGAGGTTCTTGATCCCGGTGATCCGGTTGCGCGTCGTCTGGGGGCGCGCCGAGACGATCGCGAGCTTCTCGCCCACCAGCTGGTTGAGCAGGGTCGACTTGCCCGCGTTCGGGCGTCCCACCAGCGAGACGAAGCCGGCGCGAAAGGGCGCCGTCACGACGACAGGAGCCCCCGCCACAGCCGATCGGGGACCGCCCGGGCTGCGCTCGTCAGGATCTCGCGCTCGCGCTCGTGCATCAATCGCGCCTCCAGAGGCTCCCGATCATCATACCCGACGAGGTGGAGCACCCCGTGGGTCACGAGCAGCTCCAGCTCGAGCGCGAGCGGCACGCGGAGTCGCGCGGCCTGCCGCCGGGCGGTCTCCGCCGAGATCACGACCTCGCCCAGGACCGGCGGATCGA
>JACQCN010000414.1 GCA_016201575.1 Candidatus Rokuibacteriota bacterium
GGCGATCTTGGCGGCGTCCTTGTCGACGCAGACCACGTCGTTGCCGAGGTCGGCAAAGACGGCGCCGGTGACGAGCCCGACGTATCCGGTTCCGACGACGCAGATGTTCATGCGGGGTGTTGAAGACTATAGCAAACGGAGATTCGGCTCCCGCCGGGCAAAATTTTCGGGCTCATCGGGCGGGCGGGAGCGACGCCCCGCGGCGCGCCGCCGGCCCCTGAGGTGTGTTCCGCGGTTTGGCGGTTCCTCTGTCGCCCTCTATACCGGCGACGCCCCGCTGGCGCGGGCTGGCTCCGCGGGTGGCGTGTTTCACCGTTGGGCGGGTGATCCAACCGCCTCGACACCAGCGACGCCCCGCGGCCGCGGGCTGGCCCGGCGGGTGGCGTGTTTCACCGTTTGGCGACTGATACAACGCCCTCTACACCAGCGACGCGCCGCTGCTGCGGCGCTTGCGATAAGGAACGTGCGGCGGAGCCGCGCCTCACTCATCTTCGGCGGCCACCCAGCGGAAGAAGACGCCGGTGAAGGCGATCAGGGGCGCGAGGGTGGCGGGCACCCACATGATCACGCCGCCGAGCCGCTGATCGTCGAGGGGCGAGAGATCCCACACGCGCGGCGCGGCCGCGTAGAACGGGTACAGCGGGCTCTCGGCGAGCGTCACCAAGGCGGCCACGGCCGTCATGGGCAGGCTCATCAGGAACAGGTAGAGCATCCGGAGCCCGTAGGGCGGGCCGGGCAGCGCCGGCTCGGGCGCGAGGATCGGCCACCAGGCGAGCAGCGCGGTCCCGATGAAGGTCAGGTGCTCGACCACGTGAAGCCAGTGGTGCTCCAGCGCGGCGTTGTAGGGGCCCGGCAGGTGCCAGGCCACCAGCGCGACGTTGTAGAGCGTGAAGGCCGCGGGCAGGCGGGTCAGCCCGGCGACGGCGCGGGCGATGCCGGCGCGGGCCAGGAGCGGCCACAGCATGCCGGGCTCGAGCGCGGCCAGAAGCAGCGGGGGACCCACCAGCGTGATCAGCAGGTGCTGGACCATGTGGGCGCTGAAGAGGTAGCCGTCGCTCAGGTCATGGATGGGGCCGTTCAGGGCGACCGCGAAGACGGCGAGGCCGGCGGCCAGCGCGAGGATCCGGCCGCCCGACGGCCGGCGGCGCTGCGCCCGCGCCGCCCAGGCGTATCCGATGGCGGCGGCCGCGAGGCCCAGGAGGACCTCGACGTGCCACTCGCCCATCACGCGCGGACCATGAACGCGGCCGTGATGAGGGCGATCAGGGACAGGATGATGGCGACCGCGATGATCAGCGGGCCCACGAAGAGGACGGCCAGCACCCGCGAGTCGTAGCGGAGGTGCATGAAGAACAGCACCACCAGCGCGAACTTCGCCAGCGACAGCACCAGGAGGGTGGGGATCAGGATCGGGGTGAGGGCCCGGATGTAGATGGCCGCGACCTCGATGGCCGTCACCGCGGTGAGGACGAGCGCGACCTTCACGTAGGTCCCGACGGTCGCGTGGGCTTGATGCCCGGCATCGGACGTCTGCATCACGTGGTTCATGTCCACCGGCCCCGGGATCATGGAATGAGGTAGATCAGCGTGAAGATCGCGATCCACACGATGTCGACGAAGTGCCAGTACAGCCCCGCCACCTCGACCTTGGTGGCGTCGGCGGGCCGCAGCCGGCCCCGCCGCGAGAGGATGCCGAGCGTCAGCAGCCAGATCACGCCCACCGTCACGTGGCCGCCGTGGAACCCTGTCAGCACGAAGAACGTCGAGCCGAACAGGTTCTGCTGGAGCGTGAGGCCCTCGCGGACGAACGAGGTGAACTCGTAGGCCTGCAAGCCGAGGAAGACCAGCCCGAAGGAGGCCGTCCCGAAGAGCCAGAGGCGGGTCTGCCGCTCGTCGCCGCGCCGCATGGCGGCCAGCGCCAGCACCATCAGCAGGCTCGACATCAGGAGGTCGAAAGTGCTGATCGTGGTGATCGGGATGTTCAGGACCTCGTGCGGGTGCGGCCCCACCACGCTCCGCCCCTTGTAGGCCATGTAGGCGGCGATGAGCGTGCCGAAGAACATGCACTCGGAGCCGAGGAAGGCCCACATGCCGAGCTTGCGGTGGTCGACGCCGGTCACGCCCTCCTGGTGGTCGTGGGCGGGGTTGGCGTGGTGCTCGAGGGCGAAGCGGAACAGGGCGTAGGCGGCGAGCAGCGCGCCCGCCACCACGACGGGCACCGCGATGAGCGCGCCCGCGGCCGCGACGGTGATGCCGAGAGCCAGCAGCACGGGCCAGTGCGACGGGCTCGGCAGGTGCGCGGGCTCGGGCCCCGCGGCCGCGGGCGGCGTGGGGCGCGCGCCGTGGCGGTCGCCGTACTTCTCCCGCCAGAACGTGTCGCGCGCGTAGACCGGCGGGATGACCGGGAAGTTCTCGGGCGGCGGGGGCGAGGGGATGCGCCACTCGAGCGTGCGCCCGTCCCACGGGTCGTTGCCGGCCGGGACGCCCGCGCGCAGGCTCCGCACCGCGTTGGCGAGCAGCAGGAGGAACGAGACGCCGAGGATGAAGGCGCCGACGGTCGAGAAGAGGTTCCAGAAGGCCCAGCCCGTCTCGGGACCGTAGGTGTAGATCCGGCGCGGCATCCCCATCGCCCCCAGGTAGTGCTGGGGGAAGAACGCCATGTTGAAGCCGACGAAGAACAGCCAGAACTGCAGCGTGCCCAGCCGCTCGCCGAGCCGCCGTCCCGTGATCTTGGGCCACCAGTAGAAGAGGCCGGCCAGCAGCCCCGAGACGCTGCCGCCGATCAGCACGTAGTGGAAGTGGGCGACCACGAAGTAGCTGTCGGTCTGCTGGAGGTCGACCGGCGGCGAGGCGTGCATGACGCCCGAGAGCCCGCCGATGGTGAAGAGCGCGATGAAGCCGAGGGCGTAGTGCATGGCCGCCGAGAAGCGGAGGGAGCCGCCCCAGAGCGTGGCCAGCCAGTTGAAGATCTTCACGCCCGTCGGGATCGCGATCAGCATCGTGCCGATCGAGAAGGCCGCGTCCGCCACCGGGCCCATCCCGGCCGCGAACATGTGGTGGCTCCACACGCCGAAGCCGAAGAACCCGATGAGCACGCCCGAGTAGATGACCACGGGGGCGCCGAAGAGCGGCTTGCGGGCGAAGGTGGGCAGGACCTCCGACACGATCCCCATCGCGGGCAGGATCAGGATGTAGACCTCCGGGTGCCCGAAGATCCAGAAGAGGTGCTGCCACATGTGCAGGTCGCCGCCCGCCGCCACGTCGTAGAAGTGGCTGCCGAAGAAGCGGTCGAACATCAGGAAGATCAGGCCGACGGTGATGGGCGGGAAGGCGAGGATGATGAGGAACTGCACGACCAGCGTCATCCACACGAACACCGGCATGCGCATGAGCGTCATGCCCGGCGCGCGGAGGTTGAGGATCGTCACGATGAAGTTGACGCCGGCGAGCATCGAGGACACGCCGAGGATCAGGAGCCCGAGCAGCCAGAAGTCCACGTTGGGCCCGGGCGAGTAGGGGCGCAGCGTCAGGTTCGCGTAGCCGAACCAGCCCGCGTCGGGCGGCGTCCCCACCAGAAAGCTGGCGTTCAGAAACAGCGCCCCGAAGAGGAAGATCCAGTACGAGAGGGCGTTGAGGCGCGGGAAGGCCACGTCCCGCGCGCCGATCAAGAGCGGTACCAGGTAGTTGAAGAAGGCGGAGCCGGCCGGCATGATCGCCAGGAACACCATCGTGGTGCCGTGCATCGTGAAGAGCGCGTTGTAGGCCCCGGGGCCCACGACGTGCAGGTTCGGCTGCGCGAGCTGCAGGCGGAGGAGCAGCGCCTCGAGCCCGCCGATCAGGAAGAAGGCGAAGGCGGTGACGCCGTAGAGGACGCCGATCCGCTTGTGGTCGACGGTGGTGATCCAGCTCCACACGCCGGCCCCCGGCGGCTTCCCGCCGTGCGCGCCCGCGCCGAGCATCGTGTCCGGCACGGGGTACGCGGTCGTCGCGGCGGTCATCCTATTTCAGGCTCAGGAGGTAGGCCGCCACCGCGCGCGCCTGCTCGTCGGTCAGGCCCAGCGCCGGCATCTTCACCCCCGGCTTGAGCGCCTGAGGGTCCTTGACCCAGGCCGCGACGTTGTCGAGCGTGCTGGGCAGGATGCCGGCCGCCACCGTGCCGCGGCTGCCGAAGTGCGTGAGATCGGGGCCGATGACGCCCGCCGAGACGCCCAGGATGGTGTGACAGCCGACGCACGCGCTGCGGGCGAAGAGGGCGGCGCCGTCCGCGACCGCCGCCGCCGTCGCCGGGACCGCCTGCTGGTCGGCCACCCACGCCGCCCAGGTCGCGCGCGGGTGGACGATGACGCGCATCCGCATGTTGGCGTGGGAGATCCCGCAGAACTCCGCGCACTGGCCCAGGTACTCGCCGGGCGCCTCGGGCGTGAAGGTGAGCGTGTTGATCCGCCCGGGGATCACGTCCCGCTTGCCCCCGAGCCGCGGCACCCAGAAGCTGTGGATGACGTCGGGGCCCTCCATCTTGAGGTACACCGTCTGCCCGACCGGCAGGTGCAGCTCGTTGGCCGTGGCGATCTCCAGCGACGGGTACCGGAACTCCCACCACCACTGGTGCCCGCGCACGTCCACCTCGAGCGCGCCCGCGGGCCGCGCCGCCGATTGCGTCCGGAAGATGATCTGGATCGTCGGGATGGCGATGATCAGCAGCACCAGCGCGGGCGCGATCGTCCAGCCGATCTCGAGCAGGCTGTGCCCCCGGATCTGCCGCGGCCGCCGCTCGGCGTCCCGCTCGCGGTAGCGGATGATCACGTAGAGGAGCACGGCCGCCACGACGACGAAGATGCCGATCGTGACCCACGTGATGATGCCGTACACCTCGTTGATGGCGCGCGCGAAGTCCGACCGCGCCATCACCGTGCTCATCGGCTTGTTCCACATGCTCACGAAGATTAGTGGACGAGCATAGTATCGGCAAGAGGATCGGCCGTCACGGCGCCCGCGTCACCCTCCGCGGAGCACGGTCGCCCGCGCCACGCGGCCGATGGCCACCGTGAACGCGGCCGTGCGGAACGAAACCGTGCGCTCCCGCGCCACCCGCGCCAGCGTCGCCCAGGCCTCCCGCATGTGCCGCGCCAGCTCGGCGTTGACCCGCTCCTCCTCCCACCGGAACTGCTGGATGTTCTGCGCCCACTCGAAGTAGGACACGGTGACGCCGCCCGCGTTGACGTAGATGTCGGGCAGCACCGTGATCCCGCGCTCGGCCAGGATCTCGTCCGCGCGCGGGGTCGTGGGGCCGTTCGCGCCCTCGAGCACGACGCGGGCGCGGATCTCGCGCGCGTTGTCCGCGGTGATCACGCCGCCGAGCGCCGCCGGCACGAGGACGTCGACGTCGGAGACGAGGAGCTCCTCGTTGGTGATCCGGTCCCCGCCGGGAAAGTCGGGGACGGGCTGGCCCGA